>JAOTZB010000416.1 GCA_029861625.1 Acidimicrobiia bacterium | reverse complement strand
GGTCTACGTGCTCACCAAGGAAGAGGGTGGCCGGCACAAGCCGTTCTTCTCGAACTACCGGCCCCAGTTCTACTTCCGGACCACCGACATCACCGGCACCATCGAGCTGCCCGAGGGCACCGAGATGTGCATGCCCGGCGACAACACCAAGATGACGGTCGAGCTGATCAACCCGATCGCCATGGACGAGGGTCTGCGCTTCGCCATCCGCGAGGGTGGCCGCACCGTGGGTGCCGGCGCCGTGACGAAGATCCTCGAGTAATGGCGACCTCGCAGAAGATCCGGATCCGGCTCAAGGCCTACGACCACGAGATCATCGACCAGTCCGCCAAGAAGATCGTCGAGACGGTCAAGCGGACCCAGGCCGAGGTGCGTGGTCCGGTGCCTCTCCCCACCGAGAAGCACCGCTATACGGTGATCCGGGGTCCGCACAAGGACAAGGACTCGCGGGAGCACTTCGAGATGCGGGTGCACAAGCGCCTGCTCGACATCCTCGAGCCGTCGCCCAAGACGGTCGACTCGCTCCAGCGGCTGGATCTTCCGGCCGGTGTCGACATCGAGATCAAGATCGGCACCTGACCGACTCGTTCTGACGAACGCTTCCCACGGCCGGGCCTTCGGGCCCGGTCGTGGCCGTTTTCGACACGTGGCTCACATCGAGCCGTCCGCCGCCGACCCGAGCACCCATGCGCGTGGTGCTGGCGATCGTGGCCTTGGTGCTGGTCGGTTGCGCGAGCTCTGGGCCCTCCCCGAGCGACGGTGTCGCCCGGCAGGTGTCACCCGACCGGGCCCGCTCGATCGCCGAGGTGCAGATCGAGACGGCCGTGGCCGCATTGTGGGACCAGCCGGCGCTGCACGCCGACATCCACCTCGATGACGGTGGCGACGGCGCCGTGGTCGGTGTGGAGCTCGACACCGCGTCGGGCCGATGGCGGGCCCAGCACGGTGAGGCCGTCCTCTCGTCGATCGACGAGGCCGGCGACCCGCGGCTGGCGCAGGCCCTCACCTGGGCCACGACGCCCGATGCGGTCGATGCCGTCGCGGGCGCTCGACACGAGGCGCTCACCACCCGGGCCGGCCGCTACGGCCTCGAGGACGGTCATCGCCTGGCCGCGCCCGACGCCGACACCGTCGAGATCTGGATCAGCCAGGACTCGGGTCTGGTGACCGACGTCGTCCTGTTGCGAGACGGGGTGGTGGTGGCCTTCACACCGCTGCCGGCGCCGCTGATGATCGCTGGCTGATCACGCTTGCTCGCATTCGATCGGGGGTGAGCCGGGTGGACCGCAATGGCGTGTCCGCACCCGTCCGTCGGATGCGCGCGATTGGGGTCGAAGGGAGTCCGAGCCCTGGTTGCGCCGGCAGGCCATGGGCCGAATGACTCATGGACGAGTTGGTCGCGCCGACAGGCTGCCCATGCGCATCGCGTCGATCCTGCTCGCTGGGCTTCTGCTGCTCGCCGCCTGCGGATCCAGCGAGGTGGCTTCGCCAGTCGAACGATCGGTCGCAGCCACCTCAATGCCCCCGACCACCAGCGAGGCCGTGTCGATCACCCTCGCGGCCGAGCAGATCCGGGCGGCCGAGGCATTCGCCAACGCGGTCGCCAACCTGCTCGAGGCACCCGGGGTGCGAGTCGAGTACCAGGGCCTCGAGGAGGGGTACCAGACGAACGGCTGGGTCGAGCAGGATCTCTCGACGGGCGAGTACCGGGCGGGTGAGGACGAGCAGTACGACACGGGCCAGCGGATCGTGTCGGAGTACGTGCTCGTCGGGTCGGACATCCATGCCCGTCTGGCGCACACGGGCGAGCAGGTCGAGGATCTCGACTGGTCGGTCGCGCCGCTGAGTTCCGAGCTCAGGACGCAGTTCGTCGACGAGGCGCTCACCATGTCCGGCCGAGCCGGAGCCTCGCTGGTGCGCATCGGCGACTATCTCGAGACGCTGCCGGCCGAGGTCGCCGACCTGGGTGGAAGGAGCGACTCCGACCGACCCCAGCGCGGGTATCAGGTCGCGTTCCAGGCGGCCGACATCGCTCGATATCTCCGCGAGCAGCGACTGGAGCTCGTCGGACCGTCGGATCCCGACGGGCGCAGCTTCTACGAGTTCTGGGTGGACGAAGGCAGCGGTGCCCTCGTCGAGCTCGTGGTCGCCGGCGTGCAGTTCCACGACGGCGAGGCCATCGACGGCTTCGGCGGCGAGATCTCCTACGCCGTCGCCGACGTCATCGTCACCACACCGACCGAGTAGGCCCGAGGCGACCTCTCACGATCGGCCTCCCGCCGACGGCCTCTGACGGGGCGCGCGTCTGACGGCAATGTCCGTTCTCCTTATGAAAGCCGTCGCTCGTGTCGATGGATCGTCGATCGGCGACGACCGACAGACACGACGCGACCAAGGCGACAACACCGACATGCAGGCGAAGACCCCCTCCCCCAACCGAGCACTGCGGCTTCTGCTGGCCGTGAGCCTCCTGGCCAGCCTGCTCACCGTAAGCGGCGGCGTCGAGCCCGATCCGGCCACCGCCGCACCGGTCGACAGCACGGTGACCACGTACGAGGCCGGGGCCTTCGTCATCGACATGGGCCAGCCCCAGACCGTCGCGACCGGACTGCAGCCGTATGGCCTCGTCTACGACCTCGTCGTCAACAACCAGATCCCCGTCGACTGGGTGATCGCCGAAGGCAAGCAGAAGAACCCCGACACCGACGCCACCGACCTGAGCTCCATCGACTTCTCGGCCAACGGCAAGGACTACCGCGGCGGCCCGTTCGTGATCGAGGCCGGCTTCGCGGCCGAGGCGGCGCCGATCATCGCGGCCTGGCAGAGCCAGGGCGTCGTCGTCGACGGACCGATGCCGGCCTTCGATGCGCCGAAGTGGGAGACCATCACGTCGTGGCCCAACGCGGTGCTCG
>JAOTZB010000415.1 GCA_029861625.1 Acidimicrobiia bacterium | reverse complement strand
GACCGTGACGGGTGCCGACAGCCACTCCGTGCTCGACCGGGCCCGCGTCATCCTCCAGGACGGCTACGACGTCAGTCATGCCACGCTCCAAGTCGAGCCGGAGACCCACACCGGATGTCACGAGGTGTCGTGGTGACTCGGGGTGCGCTCGGCCCCGTGGGCGTCAGCGCTGGTTCGGGCGACGGTCGAGTATCGCCATCGCACGCCCGCTCGACCGCGACGACGTTCCGGCCACGATCAGCCGACGTTCGGTGATGAGCCACTCGCCGTCGTGCCGAGCCCAGCGGTCGTGGTATTCGGCATGCAGGGTGTAGTCGGGGATGTCGTCGACGAACTGATGCCAGGCCAGAACATAGGCCTCCGAGGTGGCGACGTCGGCGCCGTCGAAGTCGATCCACACGTTGGTGAGGTAGTGGTGCGTGGCCCGGAAGTGGGTCAGAGCCTCGGTGAGCCAGGCCAGAACGGCCTCCCGCCCCGTTGTCCAGGTGTCGTCACCGTAGAACGCGAGACGGGCATCGGGAGAGAGGACCGCGACCTGGTCTTCGGGGCGATTACGGTCGGCGCCCCGGCACCACGTGTGGAGTGCGTCGGTGATCGCACGACGGTCGGAATCGGTCGGCATCGGGGGACCGTACCCGCCTCGTTCGGTCACGCCGGCCGATCGTCAGCGCGACGAGGCGTCGATGACGATGTGGTCGTGCTGCCAGAGCCGTTCGAACAAGTCGGTGCCGCTCTCGGTGATCTCGCCGATGGTGCGGCGTCCGTCGATCGACTCGAAGACGCGCTTCTCGGCCGGATCCAGGAACAGCACCAGATCGGTTTCGGTGTGCGCCTGATCGAGCACCGCGAGCGCGGCGTCCGGCGGCAACCGCTCCTCCAAGGCGACGACGGTCGGTACACGGATCGGCACGAAGCGGCTCGCCGCTTCTCTGCCGAACCCGATCCGCTGCTCATCGCGGTGCAGGATGGCACTGTGGCGGACCATGGTGCCACGGAACAGCTCGACGGCGGCATGCTGATCGGCCGGAGCGAGCGCGGCGAGCGCCGATGCGTGAGGGATCGTCGCCGGCGCCCCGCACTGCGGCAGGTACGGCGCTTGACGCACCCACCGGGTGAGGAACAGATCGGCGCGCGCGACCAGTTGGTAGAGCTGCGGGACCGAGTACGCACGATCGCGGGGGTTGAGGAGCGCATCGGCGAGGGCATCGGCATCCGCGAAGTCGCGGGTATCGCGCAGCAGATGGCTCAGCGGGTGACCGACGGGCAGTTCCCGTAGCGAAGCGACCAGATCGGCGATGTCCTCCGGTTCGGTTCCGACGCCGACCCGCCGGCAGTAGTCCTGGATCATGTAGACGCCGGTGCGGCCGTATGGGGCGTACACCATGAGCTGCACGGCACCCTGGGGCGCGAGGACCTCGCGCAATGCGACCAGCCCGACGTCGGGGTCGGCGAGATGATGGAGCACCCCGGTGCAGACGACGAGGTCGAACGGCTCACCGAGCCGGTCGACGTCCTCGATCGCCATCTCGTGCAGCTCGAGGTTCTCGAGCCCGTGCCGATCGGCGAGGACCCGGTTGGCCTCTATGCCCGGCGAGCTGACGTCAACGCCGGTGACGGCCGCGTTCGGGTATCGCACGGCGTACTTGGCCGCCTGTGAGGTCCCGCAACCGGCGACGAGGATGCGGTGGTCGTCCCGGTAGGGCATCGTGGGCCAGATCCGGTGATGTTCGACGCGACGAAGGGTCCCGTCGAGCCATCGCGCCGCGTAGGCATCCAGGTCCTCGACCGGCGGCGGATACGGGTGACGGCGGTAGAACGCGGCGATCTCGTCGTACGCCGGCGAGGTCACGAGTGCGCGAACACCGTCGACCGGTCGTTCTTGATGCTGGCAACCGTCCAGCCGAGCCGAGCGGCGGTGTCGATGATCGACTCGTCGGTGCTGAACGTGCCGGCCATGCTCTCATAGGCGTACTCGCGCTCGGCATCATCATGATCGACGAGAACCGCCAACGAGGGACCGTTGTAGGCCATGGCCGGTTCGAGCATCTCGGTGTCACCGGCGGAGTTGCCACCCGCGACGCACGGAGCCCGACCGAGGACCCGTTGGATGTTGGCCACCTTGGCATCGAACTCGTCGGGGGTCAGGCCGACGAACAGATCGAGGAGCGACGTCACGAACGCTTCGAGACCCATGTGGGCCATTGTTGCCATGTCGTGCTCGACCACGGCCCGGTACGCGGGCTCTTCGGCCAGCTCGGGCCGTGCGGCGACTGCCGCGCCGACTTCGTGGAGCATGAAGTCGAGCTGGGTGTAGTTGGGCTTCTCGGCCCACATCGTGCCGTCGTTGTCGAACACCGCCACTCGATCGTCGGGCGGGATCTGTTCGACGTTGTCGAGGAAGCCGATGATGGCGTCGCGGGTGGCCCCGTCGCGCCAGGAGGGCAACAACCGTTCGCCCATCGATTCGTGTCCCATCAGGTTGGAGTGGCCCAGGACGAGGGGACGTCGGAGCCGCCCTCGAGTGTGATCCGGCGACCACTCCGGAAGAGCAGCGGGTCGGGCGCGATCTTGCCGGCGGCGAGGCCCTCGCCGAGCCCGAACCCGGCGGCGCGCCCGACCAGCGCAGCCGGCGCATACGAGAACGTCTGGCTCAACGAGGCGATGTCGGCTGCCGAGTTCATCTTCATCAGCAGCAGGTTGTCGCACTGCGACACCACGTTCTGATGGACCTTCTCGGGCCGCTGGGTGGCGAGCAGGAGATAGAGCCCGAACTTGCGCCCTTCGCCCGCGATTCGGACCACGTGTTCGGTGGCGAGCGCCTGGTTGGGTCCCGTCGGGTTCTGGGGACAGATGTTGTGCGCTTCGTCGAGGACGATGATCGTGGGTTGTCGGGCGTGAGGGTTCGCCCAGAGTCGTCCGAGC
>JAOTZB010000414.1 GCA_029861625.1 Acidimicrobiia bacterium | reverse complement strand
CTCCGTGACGGGTGAGGCCGGGTTCGCGGTCGAATACGCATCGATTGTCGAGGATCGGGTCGGCGACGACACCGAGAGGGTGTTCGTGCCGCAAGCCACCGCGACACCGACGCCTGCGGGCCCGGCGGCCGAGAGCCAGGCCGGTGTCCCGACGCTGACCCTCAGCGACGACCAGCCGGTCGGGACCGTCGACGTGGTCGAGGGCACCGTGTTGTTCGCCAGGGCTGCGTCGTGCACCGAGGGGGTCTTCGTCGACATCGCCGTCTACTCCGTGGATTCCCGCGACGAGTTCGCCGTGGCCGCCCTGTGCGATCCGCAGGGCCTCGGTGCGATCGGTGCCGACGAAGGCGAGTGGACGGATGGCGAAGCGTACGTGTGGTTGCCAGGGAGCCGCACCTACGAGGTCGAGGTGACGACTCTCAGCTTCTCGCCCGACATCGGGTTCGTGGAGATCTACACCGATCCGGACCCCGTCGTGGTCCGAGCCGCCGACCTGACTGCCGGTGATCGACGCGTACTCGACGGCATCGCCGACACGGTCGTCTACCTCCCCGACCCTGCCACCACGTTCGACGCCGGCGCGTTCGAGGAGGCGTGCGCGGTCCCCGTCTACTGGGGAGCAGAGGAGTTCCCCCGTGACGAGCCGTTCAACCTCGACGTGTGCGAGCACTCGACGGGAATCGACTTCCCCCCGACCGACATGGTCATACCGGTCGTCGTGTTCAATCGGACCGACACCCCGATCGAGGTGGAGCTGACGCCCACCGGCTGACCGCAGCCGCCGGTGGCACGTGCCCTAGACCGCGGCGGTGGCCGGTACCTCGCCGAAGTACTCGATGAGCTTCTCGTCGGCCCGATCGCCGAAGAGGATCTCGGCCACCTCGCGCAGCCCGCTCGAGCTCCGGACATCGTCGGCCGACACCACCAGCGAGATCTTCGAGCGCCGACGGAGGAAGTCGTCGAGCTTGGTGATCATCTCGGTCGACGCCGCCCGGTGCAGTTCGACCCGCAGGTAGTCGGCCGCCCCCATGATGTCGTCGCCCATCGACGGATCTTCCCTGATCGCTTCGAGCATCGGGAACGCCCGGAGGCCGTACCGACGCCAGAGGCGATCGCTGAGCGGCTCGACGCCCGGCTTGTCGCGCAGCTCGTCGAGCTTCATCAGCCGGGCTTGACGGTAGAACTCGCCTCGGCTCTCTTCGCCGGGCTCGCCGTACCACTCCTGTCGATCCTCCTCGAGCGCGACGCCGAGATCTCCGACCGCTGCTGCGATCTCCTCGCCGACGTTCAGGCAGTCGGTGATCTTGCCGCCGAAGATCGTGACGACGTTCTTGTCCTCGTCGACCTCGATCTCGTGCTTCCGCGACAGGGTGGCCCAGTCGACGTCGGTCCGGTCGTCGCCATCGTTGTCGACCACCAGCGGTCGCACGCCGGAGCGTTCGGCGATGATGTCGTCGACGGTCAGCGGCCGCTCGAGATCGAGCCTGGCGTTGATCTGTTCCAGCAGGAAGTTCCGGTCATCGTCGTCGACCTCGGTGTACGGGCTGTCGACGCGCGTGTCGGTGGTGCCGATGACCGATCGCTTCCCCATCGGGATCACGTAGAAGAGCCGCTGTGTGTCGTCGAAGAACGCCAGGACCCGCTCATTGGGTGTGAGCTGGGGAACGACCAGATGGATGCCCTTCGAGTACACGATGCGGTGCTCGCTGTGCAGATTCCACGACTCGTTCAGGTCGTCGACGAACGGCCCGGCCGCATTGACGATGACCCGGGCCCGGCACGACAGCTCGCCGCCGTCCTCGACATCGCGGAACGACGCGTGCCACATGTCGCCCGATCGTTCGGCCGCCACGAGATCGACGTAGTTGACGGCCACCGCCCCCACGTCGATGGCCTCGCGCACGAACCCGAAGACGAACCGGGCGTCGTTGTCCTTGAGATAGGAGTCGTAGTACTCGATGCCGCCGCGAACGTTGGTCGTGTCGATGATCGGTTCGAGCTCGGCGATCTTCTTCGCGGTCAGGATCGACGGGAAGCTCGTCTTGAGATTGCCGATACCCCAGTACGCGAGCGATCCCAGACCGGCGAGCCATGGCGGGTAGGGCGAGGACTCGTCGAGCGCGGCGAGGAAACCGATCGGTTTGAGGTTCGCCGGATAGGCCTTGATCAGCCGGTTGCGCGACATCGACAGCTTGCGCACCAACAACATCTCGTAGTTCTCGAGGTACTTGAACCCACCCCAGACCAGATTGGAGGACTCCTGGCTGGTGAAGCTGGCGAAGTCTCCCCGGTCGATCACCGCGACCGACGCGCCGCGGGCCGACAACGCGGCCGCCGACACGGCGCCGTTGATGCCACCGCCGACGATCAAGACGTCGAACGTGCCGCCGTCGAGCCGGTCGATGTTGGTCGATCGAAGAGCCACGCCGTCACGTTACCGAGGCCCCTCGTGCATCACGCGATGCGGTGCTGCACCGCCCACGTGGGGGTGATGACCACCTCGCCGCCGTCGGCGACCGCGGCTGTGCCGTCGACGAGCAGGTGGAGCTGACCCGGTTCGGTGGCCGGCCACAACAACGTCACGGTCGGTCGCGCCGAGGCGTTGTGAGCCGTGCCCGCACCCACCGAAACCGCCAGGGTGTCACCCTGCATCTCGATGGCCACATGGGTCACCTTCGGGCTGGCGTCGTCGCTCACCGTCGTCAGGAACGCTCGATGGCCGCGGGCGGAGATCTCGGCGGCGAGATCGTCGAGTGCAACTTCCATGGTCATGACATCGACGGTACTCCCTGCGGCGCCTCGTGCCGGCCGCTACTCACACCACCGTGACTACTGTCGGATACGTGCGCAGCGCTCGCAGGTCGTTCGCGGTGATCCTTGCCGTCACCCTCGTGGCTGTTGCCTGTTCGAGCGATGGCGACGAGCCCG
>JAOTZB010000413.1 GCA_029861625.1 Acidimicrobiia bacterium | reverse complement strand
GGCAGACTGCTGCCGACAATCTCGTTCGGTCGGCAGACTGCTGCCGACAATCTCGTTCGGTCGGCAGACTGCTGCCGACAATGTCACACTGTCGGCGTAGGGTCGACGGCGACACCGTCGACGCCGACCGGAGCACTCGTGGCCCTCACCGACTCTTCCCCGATCACCGCCGGGCAGATCACGCTGTTCGAACCCGTTCCGGTGACCGAGCCGGCGCCGCTCGTCGAGCTCCGCCACGATCTCGTCGACGGCGTCGAGCTCCATCCCGCCGTGGCCGGCTGGTTCGAGCGTCGGTTCGAGCACGGGCCCACTCCGCCCCAGCGCGATGCATGGCCGTCCATTGCGGCTCGACGACACACGCTGATCGCCGCACCGACCGGCTCGGGCAAGACGCTGGCCGGATTCTTGATGGCCATCAACCGCTTGTATCTCGCCCACGCAGCCGGCCAGGCCGTCGGCGGTACTGCCCACGTCGTGTACGTCTCGCCGCTCAAGGCGCTGGCCGTCGACATCGCGGAGAACCTCGAGACGCCGCTGGCCGAGATCGCCGACGTCGCGGCCGAGCTCGGTCTCTCCGCCCCCGACCTGCGCATCGGTGTGCGCACCGGCGACACACCGGCGTCGCAGCGGGCCGCGATGATCAAGCGGCCGCCCGCGTTCGTGGTCACCACGCCGGAGTCGCTCTACCTCCTCGTCACCGCGGCCAAGAGCCGCGAAGCGCTCCGCACCGTCGACACCGTCATCGTCGACGAGATCCACGCGCTCGCACGCGACAAGCGGGGAACGCACCTCGCCCTCACGCTCGAACGCCTGGCCCACGTCTGTCGATCCGAACCGGTCCGCATCGGCCTGTCGGCCACCCAGAAGCCGGTCGAGACCATCGCACGCCTGTTGGTCGGCACCCGCACCGACGAGGCCGGCGCGGTCGAGTGCGCCATCTTCGATGGCGGTCACCAACGCGACCTCGATCTGGCCATCGAGCTTCCCGACGGCGAGCTCGAGGCAGTTGTGAGCCACGCGCAGATGGGCGATGTGCTCGATCGCATCGCGGCGCTGGTCGCCGACCACCACACCACGCTCGTGTTCGTCAACAACCGGCGCCTGGCCGAGCGGCTCGCCCACGAGCTCGGAGAACGACTCGGCGACGATGTCGTCGCGGCCCACCACGGCAGCCTCTCGAAGGATCGCCGCCACCGCGTCGAGCGCATGCTGCGAGCGGGCGAGCTCCGGGCACTGGTGGCCACGGCATCGCTCGAGCTCGGGATCGACGTCGGCCCCGTCGAGCTCGTCTGCCAGATCGGCTCGCCCCGCAGCATCGCCACGTTCCTGCAGCGCGTCGGTCGCTCGAATCACACCCGGCACGGCACCCCGAAGGGACGGCTCTACCCGCTCACCCGCGACGAGCTCGTCGAGAGCGCCGCGCTCATGACCGCTGTCCGGGCCGGCCGGCTCGACGCGGTCGAGCCGCCGGTTGCGCCGCTCGACATCCTCGCCCAGCAGATCATCGCCGAGACGGCAGCCGACGAGTGGCGCACCGACGATCTCTACTCACTCGTCCGCCGGTCGTTGCCCTATGCCGACCTGCCGCGCGAGTCGTTCGATCAGGTCATCGAGCTCGTGAGCAACGGTGTGCAGACCGGACGCGGTCGGCGCGGCGCGTATGTCCATCACGATGCGGTCAACGGTGAGGCCAGGGGCCGCAAGAACGCCCGGATCGCCGCGCTCACCTCCGGTGGTGCCATTCCCGAGATCGGCGATCTTCGGGTCATCGCCGAACCCGGTGACGTCCTCATCGGCACCGTCAACGAGGACTGGGCCACCGAGTCGATGGCGGGCGACGTCTTCCTTCTCGGCACCCACGCCTGGCAGATCCGACAGGTGGCCGGTGGCGAGGTTCGCGTCGTCGACGCCGGCGACAAGCATCCGACGATTCCGTTCTGGCTCGGCGAGGCGCCGGCACGGACGATCGAGCTGTCTCACGAGGTGTCCGAGCTGCGGGCCACCGTCGAGACCTACCTGTTGGCCGACGACCTCGCCGGCGGCGCGGCGCGGGTGGCCGAATCGGCCGGCATCACCGTCGACGCGGCGGCGCTGCTCGTCACCTACCTGGCCGCCGGGCGAGCTGTGCTCGGTGTCATGCCGACCCAGTCCGATCTCGTGTTCGAGCGGTTCTTCGACGAGTCCGGCGGTATGCAGCTCGTCATCCACTCGCCCTACGGCGGCCGCATCAATCGGGCGCTCGGCTACGCGCTGCGGAAGAAGTTCTGTCGCAGCTTCAACTTCGAGCTCCAGGCTGCTGCCAGTGACGATGCCGCGGTGATCTCCCTCGGCCCTCACCACAGCTTTCCGCTCGACGATGTCGTGCGGTTCCTGACCCCGGCCGGGATCCCCGAAACGCTCAGCCAGGCCGTCCTCGACCAGCCGATCTTCTTGTCCCGCTGGCGCTGGAACCTCAACCGCTCGCTGCTCGTCCTGCGCTTCCGCAACGGCAAGCGCAACCCACCCCCCATCCAACGCATGGAATCCGACGACTTCATGGCCGCGCTCTTTCCCGGTGCGGCCGCCTGTCAGGAGAACGTCACCGGCCCGATCGAAGTCCCCGATCACCCCATCGTCCGCCAGACCGTCCACGACGCGCTGCACGAGGCGCTCGATGTCGACGGCCTCCAGGCCTTGTGGGAACGAATCGAGGCCGGCGATGTCCGCGTCCACTGCCGCGACACCACCGAACCGTCGCTGCTCGCCCACGAGATACTCACGGCTCGGCCGTACGCATTCCTCGACGACGGCGAAGCAGCCGACCGACGCACCAACGCCGTGCCACTCCGTCGGGGTCTTCCCGTCAACCCGGCCGAGCTGGGCAAGCTCGACCCCGACGCCATCGCCCAGGTCCGGGCCGAGGTGACACCGAATCCCGCCACCCCCGACGAGCTGCAC
>JAOTZB010000412.1 GCA_029861625.1 Acidimicrobiia bacterium | reverse complement strand
GGGGATGGACATTCTCTTCGTTTCAGGTGTCTCGCCCATCGTGCGTGACCCGGCCATCGGTCGCTCGTTCTACAAGGACACCCTCGGGCTCCCGCTCGAGACCGTCTCCGGCGACTATCTGGCGGTCGACGATTTCGCCGGCACGAAACACCTCGGCATCTGGCCGCTGGCCGACGCCGCCGAGTCGTGTTTCGGGACCCGCGAGTGGCCCGAGACGGTCCCCGTGCCCCAGGCGACCATCGAGTTCGAGGTTCTCGACGTGCACGCTGCGGCCGACGAGCTCGAACGCGCCGGCCACACCTTGATCCACGGGCCTCGCACCGAGCCCTGGGGCCAGGTCATCGCGCGGCTCGTGGGTCCCGAGGACCTCCTCGTCGGGATCTGCTACACGCCCTGGCACCACCCAATAGCGGGTACCAGTGGATAGTAGGTAAGAGCTTCTGATTTGCGATAGGTTGTCGGGGTGGACATCTCACCGTTCCCCTACCAGGGGCCGCTCGAGCCCGGTCAGGTCCGGGCTCGCCACGAACTGGCGGCCGACCTCCTCGAACGGATCACCGAACATCGGGTGACGGCGCTGCTCGGCCCGCGCCGGTACGGCAAGACAAGCGTCCTCCGCCGGGTCGCGGCCGACATCGAGGCCGCCGGGCCGGTCGTCGTCTGGGCCGACCTCTACGAAGTCTCGTCGATGGCCGACCTCGCCGCGCGCCTCGACGACGGTCTCGGCGGTGTCGGAGGCTCCAGCGGCGACCGACTGTCGCGCATCGCGGCCGGAGCCTCCCTCAACCTCGGCCTCATCCGGGTCGAGCTCCGCTCGCCCAGTCGATCCCGCCCCGATCCGCTGCTCACCGTGCACACCCAGATGGACGTCCTGACCGCGCTCGCCCGCTCCACGCCGGTCGTGCTGATCTTCGACGAGTTCTCGAGCATCAAGCGGGTCGACGGCGCAGCCGGGCTGCTGCGAACACACCTCCAGCCGTTCTTCCAGACCCTCGGCCTGGTGTTCGCCGGCTCCGAGCCGTCGATGATGCAGGCGCTGTTCACCGACCAGGCCGAACCGTTCTACGCCCAGGCCGATCTCATCGAGATCGGACCGCTCACTGCCGCCGAGGTCGTCGACCTGGTCACCGACGGGTTCACCGAGACCGGCCGGTCCGCCGGTCCGCTCCCCCATCGCATCGCCGAGCTCGGGGCCGGCCATCCCCAACGGTCGATGCAGCTCGCCGACACGGCCTGGCGGCTGGTGACGCTCGGCGACGCAGCGACTGCCTCCACCTGGGACGACACACTTCATGCCATCCGAGGCGCAACCGCCAACGGGCTCGAACGGCTCTACTCCAGCCTGCGCGACGGCGAGAAGGACGTGCTTCGCATCGTTGCCTCCGGTGGCAGCATCTTCGGGACCGCCGCCGAGCTCCTCGATCTGTCCACCGGCAGCGCCCAGCACGCGCGTCGTGCGCTTCTCGACCGGGGCCACCTGCACCGAGACGACGATGGGCTCCGCCTGGTCGACCCGATCTTCGCCGACTGGATACGGGAACGCTTTCCCCTCTGAGACGGGCGGCGGCGCCGTCGATCCTGCCCGGCCCCGACGTGCGGAAGTAGGGTGCGCAGCCGCGAGGCGGCCCAGGGTGTCGCGCCGGCCGAGTCGGTCTTCGTCGTCGGGCTCGGTCGCTTCGGAGCGTCGATGGCATCGACGCTGGTCGAGCTCGACATCGAGGTGATGGCGGTCGACATCGACCAGAAGCTCGTCGACCACCGGGCCGACGAGCTCACCCATGTTCGGCTGGCCGACGCCACCGACAGCGCCACGCTGAAACAGCTCGGTGCAGCAGGCTTCGATGCGGCCGTCGTCGCGATCGGCACCGGGATGGAGGCCAGCATCCTGTCGACGGCTGCCCTTCGCGACGTCGGTGTCGACAACATCTGGGCCAAGGCCCTCAGCGACGAGCACGGCCGCATCCTCGAGCGCATCGGCGCCGACCACGTCGTGTACCCGGAGCGTCAGATGGGTGAACGGGTCGCCCGCCTCGTGACCGGGCACTTCCTCGACTACTTCCAGATCGACGAGGGGTTCGTCCTCGCCGAACTGGAGGCACCGGAGGAGCTCCTGGGCGCCACGCTCGGCGACAGCGACATCCGCAGCCGTTTCGGCGTCACCGTGGTGTGCGTGAAACCCGAGCTCTCCGTCTTCACCTATGCCACCGTCGACACCGTGCCGCGCAAGGGCGATGTCCTGGTCGTCGCAGGCGAGGTGAAAGCGGTCGAACGGTTCCTCGACTTCGCGGCCGGCTGACCGCTCCGGCCCGAGCGAGGACAACCCGCCGATGCCGTCGCTGCCGGCCGCCCGGCGCGATACTGACGCAATGCCACTGGTCTGGGTCAACGGCTCACTCACCGATGCCTCCGCTGCGGCGATCAGCGTCTTCGACCACGGCCTCGTCGCCGGCGACGGGCTGTTCGAGACCGTCGAGATCCACGAGGGCCGTCCCTTCGCGCTCACCAGACATCTCCGGCGGATGCGCCGGTCGGCCGCGACACTCGGCTTCGATCCCGGCATCAGCGACGACACGCTCCGCCAGGCGACCGACGAGACCATTGCAGCCAACCCCGAGTCCGGACTCCTCCGACTCACCATCACCCCCGGCCGTTGCCCGCTCGGATCCACACGAGACGACGGACCATCGACCGTCATCTTGGCCACCGCTCCGTCCCGCGACTGGGGCGAGAGCATCGACGTCTCCGTCGTCGACTGGGTGCGCAACGAACGCGGCGCCCTCGCCGGCGTCAAGAGCACGAGCTACGCCGAGAACGTCATGGCGCTGGCCCGAGCCCACGAGGCCGGGGCGAGCGAGGCGCTGTTCGCGAACACGCTCGGCAACCTCTGCGAGGGAACCGGCTCGAACGTCTTCGTCGAGCTCGACGGGCGGCTCGTCACT
>JAOTZB010000411.1 GCA_029861625.1 Acidimicrobiia bacterium | reverse complement strand
TGGCGCTCGTCGTGTCGGTCGTCGCGGGTCTGTACCCCGCATCGAAGGCCGCGCGGCTCGAACCGCTCGAGACGCTACGGCTGGGCTGAGCACGGCGCCGAGCTCGTCCCGACGGTTACGACGCGCTCCGTGATGTGTTCCCGCTCGGCGTCGGTCGGGCGATCGCGGGCACATGCGCCGCAAGCACCGCGAGCCGGCCGAGGTCTGATCGCCGAACCGGACCGTCGTCGTCAGTCGACGGCGAGACGCAGCTCGACCACCTGATCCGGGTGCATGCCGCGATGGTGCAGCTCTGACGCGGGTGCGCCGTGGAGATAGGCGACCATGTCCGGTCTGGACCCGACGACCTCGCCCAGCGATGCCTGCTGGACCCGGATCGTGAAGACGATCGAACCGGTGCCGTCGAGGCGCCGCAGTGTCTGCCGTTCGCTGCGAACGACGAGGTCGGCCAGACATCGCGAGGCCGGAATCGTCGGATCGCCGTCCTCCGGTGGTCGAGGCTGGAAGAGCGACGGGTCCGGATGCACGAACCAGTTGCGTCGCCGCACGATGCGATCGCCCAACCGGTCGAAGAGCGCGTCGACCCGACCGGCCAGTCGCGTCCGGTAGCCGGGGATCGGCGCATGCACATCGGTCACCGAGCGGCCGATCTTGTCGGCGAGTCGCCAGCGCGTCGGGAAACAGACCGAGGCGGCCGCGAGGGTCCAACCCGTCGTCTCCCGCCGCAGCAGGCACAGATCTTCCTGGACCGATCGCCCGGCCCGATCGAGCGGATGCAGCGCCGGGTCGGTCGACACGGCGAAGCCGCATGCCTCGATGAGCCCGATGAGCTCGTCGGCGGCCTCGGAAGTGCCGGGGAGGGTCATGAAGACCTCACCGTGGCGGTCCCGGCACAGGTCGGCCTTGAGCTCGAGCTCGTCCGACCGCCGATCGTCGGCCAACAGCCACGACTGATCGCCGAGTGCACGGGTCTTCATCGCCACGGCCGGGGAGCCGGGATCGAGGTCGAGCTCGTCGAACCACTGCACGGGCCGACCCTACGCGGCCTCACGCGCGCCGACCTGCCAAGATGCATCCGTGACCGTGTTGGTGTTGGCCCTCTCGTCCACGCAAACGCGCCTCATCTGGAGTGCCGCGGTCTTCGTCGTGGTCGTGATCGGCCGGTGGCTGGTCACACGCTGGACCTGCCGCCGCATCGCCGACCCCGAGCTCGTCTTCCGGACCCGCAAGGCCTCCACCTACGTGGCAACGCTCGTCTTGTTGCTGGCTTCGGGCGTGATCTGGGTCGATCGCTTCGACGACGTCACGACGATTCTCGGGATCTTCGCCGCCGGCCTCGCCGTTGCCCTCGGCGACGTCTTCCTCGATCTTGCCGGCTGGGTCTACATCGTGATGCGACACCCGTTCCGCACCGGCGACCGCATCGAGATCGGCGACCACGCGGGCGACGTGGTCGATGTCCGGGTCTTTCGATTCTCGTTGCTCGAGATCGGGAACTGGGTCGACGCCGACCAACACACGGGCCGCATCGTCCACGTGCCGAATGGTCAGCTCTTCCGCACCGCCATGGCCAACTACACCACCGGCTTCCACCACATCTGGCACGAGGTCGAGGTGGTCATCACGTTCGACTCCGACTGGCACGAGGCAAAGGAGATCATCGCCGGAATTCTTGCCCCCTACGGCGAGTCCGTGCATGACATGGCCGAGTCCGAGCTGGCGGAGGCCTCGGCCGACTATCTGTTGGGGCGGGCCGATATCGAGCCTGCGGTATACGTCTCGACGCTGGCGAACGGTGTGCGGCTGACCGGGCGGGTGCTCATCCGGGCCACCGAGCGGCGCCCGATCGACTCCGCGATCTGGTCCGAGCTGCTCGACGCGATCGCGGCCGAGCCGACCGTCGAGCTCGCCTACCCGACGATCACCCTCGACAACGGCTGAGCCGCCCCGCACCGCAACGGGGCGGTATCTTCGACCGCATGAGCGGCGAACGAAGCGCTGGGGGCCATGGCCACGATCACGACCACGGCGCCCAGCTGAGCCGCGCCGGTGACCGCTACAAACGTCCGCTCACCATCGCGTTCTCCCTGATCGCCGCCTATTTCGTGGTCGAGGCGGTCGGCGGCTTCCTGACGAACTCCCTGTCGCTGCTCTCCGACGCCGGCCACATGCTCACCGACGTCGTCGGGCTCGGTATGGCGCTCGCCGCGATCCAGGTCGCGAGCCGGTTCGAGAACCGCGCCGACCGCGTGAGCTCGCACACGTTCGGTGTCTACCGCCTCGAGATCCTCGCGGCCTTCGTCAATGCGTTGTTGTTGTTCGGCGTCGCGATCTACGTGCTGGTCGAGGCGGCCCGGCGCCTCAACGGTGACCCCGAGATCCTCGGCGTCCCGATGCTGCTCGTCGCCAGCGCAGGTCTGATCGTCAACCTGATCGCGTTCGTGTTGCTGCGGCCCGGCGCGGCCGAGAGCATCAACATCGAGGGGGCCTACCTCGAGGTGATGGCCGACACTGTCGGATCGGTCGGCGTGATCCTGGCGGCCATCTCGCTCGAGGTGTTCGGATGGGCCTGGGTCGACCCGGTGGTCGCCGCGTTGATCGGGCTCTGGATCCTGCCGCGCACGCTACGGCTCGGCCGCCGCGCGGTCCGGATCCTGCTCCAGGCCGCTCCGCCCGAGTTCGACGTCGAGGGTCTCCACGCCGACCTGGCCGCGCTCTCCGACGTTGTCGACGTGCACGATCTCCACGTCTGGACGCTGACCTCGGGTATGGAAGCCGTCTCCGCGCATCTGATGACCGTGACGGGTGCCGACAGCCACTCCGTGCTCGACCGGGCCCGCGTCATCCTCCAGGACGGCTACGACGTCAGTCATGCCACGCTCCAAGTCGAGCCGGAGACCCACACCGGATGTCACGAGGTCTCGTGGTGACTCCGGGTGCG
>JAOTZB010000410.1 GCA_029861625.1 Acidimicrobiia bacterium | reverse complement strand
TGCTCGCTGGCCACGGCCAGATCGATCGCCGTGTCGACGTCCTTGACCCTTACCACGGGCATCACCGGCATCATCTGCTCGGTCCACACCAGGCTGTGCTCCCTCGGCACCTCGGCGACGAGCAGCCTCACGCCGCCGTCGGCGCTGACGCCGATCTCGGACAGGATCTTCCCCGCGTCCTGTCCGATCCATGCCGGGTCGATCGCGCCCGGTTTGTTCGGCGGTCCGAGCTCGCGGAACACCACCCGCTCGAGGCGCTTCAGCTCGTGCTCCTTGAGCCGGTAGGCACCGCCGGCGACCATCGACTGGACGAGGCGGTCGGCGACCGAGTCGACCACGATCGTGGTCTTCTCGTCGGTGCATATCACGTTGTTGTCGAACGACGCTCCCCGCACGATGTCGCGCCCGGCCTGCTCGACGTCGGCGGTCTGGTCGACGACGGCTGGTGGGTTGCCGGGCCCGGCCGTGATCGCCTTCTTCGGGGTGCGAAGGGCCTCGGCCACGACCGCCGGACCGCCGGTCACGAGCAGGACGGCGACGTCGGGGTGGTTCATCAGCTCCTTGGCGCTGTCCAGCGTCGGGTTCGGGATGGCCGTGACCAGATCGGGCGGCCCACCGGCCGCCGTGATCGCCTGGTTGATCAACTTCACGTTCTCGACCGACACGCTCTTGGCGCCCGGGTGAACGTTGAAGGTCACCGCGTTGCCAGCCGAGATCATCGCGATGGTGTTGTTGATGATCGTCGAGGTCGGGTTCGTGGTCGGCGTGATCGACCCGATGACCCCGTACGGCGCGTACTCGGTGACCATCATTCCCTGATCGCCGGTCACGGCCTGGGGATCGAGGTCCTCGGGACCAGGAGTCCGGGTGGTGACCATCCGGTTCTTGATCAACTTGTCCTCGGCGCGGCCCAGACCGGTCTCTTCTCGAGCGAGGTACGCGAGCCGTTCCCCCTCCCTCAGCATGGCCGATCGGATGGCGTCGACGATCACCCGGCGGGCGTCGAGTCCCTGATCACGTTGCGCGACGAAAGCGCGGCGAGCCGCCGCCACCGCGGTGTCGATCGTGGGGTAGATGCCGTCGCCGAGCTGGGCCTCGACTGCAGCGAGCTGGTCTGCGGCCTCGAGCGACGGACCGGTCCGTTCTCTGCCCTCGAGCGCGGCGACGCGTCCGCTCACGCGGGAGATGATCGCCTGGACGTCGGTCTCCGACAGCACGTCAGCCACCGCTGCGGACCGATCGCTCACTTGGAGTAGACGACGTCACCATCGACCTCCCACGTGTCGACGATGGCCATGATCACGGCGTCGCAGGGACGATCCTTGGTCAGCGCCGTCTGTCGGGCGGAGCTGCCCGATGCGTAGAGAACGACCTCGCCGACCCCGGCACCCACCGAGTCGACCGCCACGACGTAGCCATCCTGGTCGGAGTCGTCGACGTCGATCTGACGGATCAGGAGGAGTGTCATGCCCTCCATCAAGGGCTCCTTGCGGCTGGCCACCACGGTGCCGGTGACCCGTCCGAGGAGCACCTCAGCCGAGCTCTTCGCGTGCTTCGTCCTCGCGGCCGAGCGGCAACACGAGGTCGATGTTGAGATGGGGACGGGCGATGACATGGGTGGCGATGACCTCTCCCACCCGCTCGCCGCCGCGCACGCCGGCGTCGACCGCCGCCTTGACGGCCGCGACGTCACCACGCACGACTGCGGTCACGTAGCCGCCACCGGTCTCCTCGTAGGACACGAGCTCGACCTTGGCCGCCTTCACCATCGCGTCGGCGGCCTCGACCATTGCGGCGAAGCTCCTGCATTCGATCATGCCGAGCGCATCAGCCATGTACTGCTCCTCTCATCTTCGGTCTCGTTGTCGATCTGGCCGTCGGTCTCACGCGGCGCGTCCCTCCAAGCCCTCGAGGGCGGCGACCGCGGCTCGCCAGCCGACGTCGATATCGCGTTCTTCCCCGCCCAGGTATACCCGACCGACGGCCCCGTAGGCTCGAACCTCCAGGACGTTGATGTCGGCGGCCTTCTCGGCCTCGTTGGTGGCCAGCGCGATGTACGCCGCCGGCTCGCACTCGAGGGTGTAGAGGGTCTGGCCGGGAATGATCATCTGGCCGTGGCGGACCCGGTTGATCAGCTGGGCGTGGTGATCGTCGATCCTCCGGATGATCTGGCTCGACAGGATCGTGGGCTTGATGCGGTCGGCCTCGGTCAGATCGATTCCATCGAGGATGGCGGCTCCCGCGGCTCGGGTCTCGGCCTGATCGGGAGAATGCACCTCGAGCAGGCCGTAGACGCGCTCGATGATCTGCATGCCGGGGCGCACGGACGTCGCCTTCATGGCGATGTCGGTGAGCCGGTTGATCTCGAGCCCGGGCCTGACCTCGACGAAGAGCGAGGCATCGCCGGCCAGCGGAAGGAACCCCTGGGCCACGGTGCCGAGGAAGGCCGCGTGCTGCGGCTGGAGGTTGTCGAGGTGCACGTAGGCCCTCAGCTCAATACCCGTTGCCACCAGCCGCTCCCTCTGCTTCGCGCAGGATCTGTACCCCCGCCGACGCCCCGATCCGGGTGGCGCCCGCCGCGATCATGTCCTGGGCGTCCTCGGCCGTTCGGACTCCGCCCGACGCCTTCACACCCATCTCGGGCCCCACGGTCTCTCTCATCAGCGCCACGTCGAAGACGGTGGCGCCGCCCCCGCCGAACCCGGTGGATGTCTTCACGAAATCGGCCTTCGCCGCCTTGGCCAACGCCGACGCGATCACCTTCTCCTCGTCGGTCAGCAAGACGGTCTCGAGGATCACCTTGACGATGGCGCCGGCCTCGTGCGCCGAGTCGACCACCTTCTCGATGTCGGTGCGTACGAGCTGGTGGTCGCCGGACCGCAGGGCCCCGACGTTGAGGACCATGTCGACCTCGCGGGCGCCGTCGCGCAGTGCCTGGCGGGT
>JAOTZB010000409.1 GCA_029861625.1 Acidimicrobiia bacterium | reverse complement strand
CAACGGCGTGGTGTTCGCCAGGTCGAACGACGGGCTCCGGGGCCGCCCCCCGTGGTCGGTCGAGTGGAAGGGTCCCCATCGCCCGCCGGGCTACGAGCAGATTCCGGCCGATCTCCGCGTCGACCACGTGTACCTCATCAGCTGCAAGTACGGGTCGACGATCCTGCACAACGTCAGCCCGGCCCATCTCTTCGACCGGTTGTTGGCCGAACGGCGGATCGAACGTGGTGGCGACTGGTTCGGCGACGTCGCGCCCGAGGCCTACCAGGATCTCTACGACGCGTATCGACGAGAGCTCGGGCTCGACGGCCTGCCCGACCGCGTCGGCGACCTCGAACGCGGTCACCGCGCCGCGCTGAAGGCGGCTGCACCGGCCGACCGCCGATGGCCCGGAGCCGCCGCCGATGTCTACCGCGACCTCATCGTGGCCGTGGCCCAGGCGTCAGCGGAACGGTGGAGGGGTCGGCTCACGACGCGCGCCAGCCGAGAAGAGATGTTGTGGCGCATCCTCCGGTTCCAGGCCGCGCCGTACTTCGTGCTCGGCTCCAGCACGACCGGCCATCCAACCCGGTACCGGGTTGCCACACCGTCCGACTTCCGGCATGCCTTCGACCTCCGCTCGATCGACGTCTGGCCCGACCCGGCCGGGCAGCCGCTCGTTCGATGGCGCGCCGACGCCGTCGGACGGATGACCGGCGACCGCAAGGTGATCGAGGGTCACGTCGAGGTGCGGTGGAGCCACGGGCGCTTCTCCGGCGCGCCCGAGGCGAAGGTGCATCTCGATACACCGCCCCACGACGTCGCGGGGTATTTTCCGCTGCGATGACGACCGCGTGCCCGTTCTGCCAGATCATGGCCGGCGACGTGTCGGGCCACGTCGTGCACGAGACCGAGCACACGGTCGCCTTCCTCGACATCAGGCCGCTGTTCCACGGTCACATGCTGCTGGTACCACGGGTCCACCACGAGACGCTCGCCGATCTGCCCGCCGAGCTCGTCGAACCGCTGTTCTCCACCGCCCGGCATCTGGCGGCGACGGTCGAGCCGGCACTCGGTGCCGCCGGGAGCTTCGTCGCCATCAACAACCGGGTCAGCCAGAGCGTGCCGCACCTCCACGTGCACGTCGTGCCCCGCAATCGCAAGGACGGGCTGCGAGGGTTCTTCTGGCCCCGCACGACCTACGAGTCCGATGCCCAGATGGCCGAGGTCGCGGCCACCCTTCGAGCAGCACTCGCCGACTAGCCACGACCGCGGTCGGGCTCCTCAGACGGCGATCGTCATGGCGAACCCGTCGGGGTCGTGGGCATCCGGGTCGCCGATCAGCTCAGCGCCGCCCGTCGCCATGCGCCGGGCGGTCCAGGCTGCGATCGTCGCGTCGATCGCATCGTCGACGGGGAGCCCCGACGGTGCGTGGGCCAGGGCGTCGACCAGGTCGGGGAAATGCGGGGCGAGCACCTTCATGCGGGCGCCGGCACCCCGGGCCGTCTTCTTCGACGGCAGCGGTTCGCCGCCGAGCGCAACGAGGGTGGTTTCGGGGTGGCATTCGCGGACCGGACAGCCATGCCACCCGGCCAGACCGGTGCGAGCGTCGATCATCTTGTCGAGCAGGTTGTAGGCCTGTATCGAGATCCCCCGCCCGGTCGCCGCTCGTGATCGCGCCACGGCGTCGGCGTGGTCGGTGGCGCCGAGCACGGCGTGGGCTGGGGTGGGGAACAGCGTCGAGGCACGCGAACCGAGCCGGCGCCGGGCCTCGACATCGGCGGCGCGGCGGCCTCCGACGGGCAGACCGAGTGGGATGTCGACGGCGAGTGCTGCGACGTTCGTCTCGGCTGCGTGTTCGAGCACCTGCCCGAACGTACCGACCATCGAGATGCACAGTCCGGCTCCCGACACCGGCGCCCGGGCGACCGCCCACCCGCCGCGGCATCCGTCGATGCCGAGGACGATCGGTGAGCCCGAATCACGGGCTGGAGTCACGAGGGCACGAAGCGAACTTCGTACATTGTCGACCAGAGCTTCCCGGTCACGAGGAAGGTATCGCGCTCGCTGTTGTGGGCAATGCCGTTGAGCACCGCGCCCTCGTCAGCCGCGAACGGCTGAGCGAGCGCACTCGCGTCGACCACGGCGGTGATCGCACCGGACCCTGGGTCGATGCGGACGATCGCGTCGGTCTTCCAGACGTTGGCCCACACATCGCCGTCGACGCATTCGAGCTCGTTCAGCCGATCGACGGGGCTGCCGTCGATGGTGACCTCGACCTGGCCGACCGGCTCGAAGGTTTCAGGATCGCGGAAGGTGAGTGTGCTCGTGCCGTCGCTCATGACGAGCCGGTCACCGTCGAGACACAGGCCCCAGCCTTCACCCTCGTAGGAGAACTCGCCCGTGCGTTCGAACGTGTCGACGTCGTAGACGAAGGCGACGTTCGACCGCCAGGTGAGCTGGATGAGGCGGTCGTCGACGAGCTCGAGACCCTCGGCGAAGTACTCCTCTGCGATGGGAACGACGAGCTCGATCTCGCCGGTGGCGGCGTCGACTCGTCGGAGCGACGAGTCGCGGCCCGTGCTCTCGTAGACGGTGTCGCCGGCGACGACGAGGCCCTGCGTGAACGCTCCGGGGTCGTGTGGCACCTCGCCGACGACCTCGGCCGTGAGCCGCTCGACTGCCGTTGCCGCCTCGGCGTCGGGTGCCGGGTCGGCGCCGCCACCCGGAGTGGGGTCCGGCGCAGCAGGGGTCGTCTCGAGCGGATCCTCCCCGGGTGCGCCGTCGTCGGACTCGGTCGGCGTGGGGTCGGCAGGATCGGGCGGCGCCAACAAGTCAGCGTCGGAGGTCGACGGAGATGTCCCACATGCGCCGGCCATCACGATCGCGGCGATGATCACGCCGAGCAGACGGGTCATCGCCCCAGTCTCGCGGGGCTTCGGTTCGAGAACGCAGCACCCACGGCCG
>JAOTZB010000101.1 GCA_029861625.1 Acidimicrobiia bacterium | reverse complement strand
GCGTTCTACTACCCGAAACCCTGGCCACTGGCGCGGCGGTTGGTGAGCGACCGGGTCGCGTTCTGGCGAGGCGTGACCATCCTCGACGTCTGACCCTTCGTCCGACCAGTCGAGTGGTTCGCGGCCCTCGCCTGTGAGTGGTGGTACAACGCTGTGGTGCAGAACGCGCCGCAGCTCATCACCTACGCCGACCGACTGAGCGGGAACCTGGCCGGACTCGCCGAACTGCTCGACGGTCGCCTCGCAGCGGCGTTCGGTGGCGTGCACATCCTCCCGTTCTTCGTGCCGATCGACGGCGCGGACGCCGGCTTCGACCCGAGCGACCATGCGACCGTCGATCCACGGGTGGGTAGCTGGTCGACGATCGGCAGGATCGGCGCCGACCGCGATCTCATGGCCGACCTGATCGTCAACCACATCTCTGCGGAGTCTCGACAATTCGTCGACTGGCTGGAGAAGCAGGGGGACTCGGACTTCGACGGGATGTTCCTGACGTACGACTCAGTGTTCCCGACGGGCGCCGACGAGGCCGAGCTGCTCCGGATCTACCGTCCCCGGCCCGGCCTGCCCTTCACGCTCGTTCCCGACCGCGCCGGCGTACCGCACCTCATGTGGACCACGTTCACGCCGAACCAGATCGATCTCGATGTCGAACACCCCGCCGGCTGGGCCTATCTGATGGCGATCCTCGACCGGTTCGAACGATCGAGCATCAATCTGGTGCGGCTCGATGCCGTCGGCTACGCGATCAAGCGATCGGGCACGAGCTCCTTCATGATTCCGGAGACGCTCGACTTCATCGACCGGATCAGCTCCGAGTGTCGGGCCCGGGGGATGACGGTGCTGGTCGAGATGCACGGTCACTTCCGCACCCAGATCGAGCTTGCTCGAAAGGTCGACCTCGTCTACGACTTCGGACTTCCTCCCCTCGTGCTCGATGCCCTGTACCGGGGAACCACCGCCGTGTTGAAGCAGTGGCTGCAGATCCGGCCGACCAACGCGGTGACCGTGCTCGACACCCATGACGGCATCGGCATCGTCGACGTCCGGGATCTGCTCGATCCCGACAGCATCGACGCGCTGGTCGACGGCATCCACCGGCGAAGCGGCGAGTCGAGCAGGAAGGCCACGGGCGCGGCGGCGTCGAATCTCGACCTCTACCAGGTCAACTGCACGTTCTACGACGCGCTCGGCCGCGACGATGAGCGCTACCTCGCGGCGCGGCTCATCCAGTTGCTGGTGCCAGGCGTTCCCCAGATCTACTACGTCGGCCTGCTCGCCGGATCCAACGATCTGGATCTCCTCGAGCGAACAGGGGTCGGCCGTGACGTGAACCGGCATCACTTCAGCTCCGAAGAACGCGACTGCGCCTTCGACCGTCCGGTCGTCCGGCGCCTGCTGGAGCTGCTCGAGCTCCGAGCGTCGCACCCGGCATTCCAGGGGACCTTCGAGGTCGTCGACACGGCCGACCACGAGCTCCGAGTGCGCTGGTCGAACGACAGCGCTCTCGTCGACGCGACGGTCGATGTCGCGGCCGGAACGTGGACCATCACCGCCACGTGAGCCCGCTACTCGGGGGATCGGAGCCGCGGCGCGTCGAGTCCGCTGCTCAGAGATCGAGTGTCTGGCCCACGAGCTGCTCGCTCAGGGTCCACAGGCGCCGAGCCTTGTCGTCGTCGAGGATGTAGCTGACGAAGCCGTTCCCGCCCGGATCGGCGCCTTCGACGCCGAGCTGACAGTCGCCGAGATAGGCGCCGTTGTGATCGACCAGCTCGGGAGCCGTAGCGGCCCAGACCTGGCTCGCGGCTCCGGCCTCGACGGACTTGAACCGGAATTCACCAGCGGCGTTGCCGGCGGCTTCGGCCCGAGCCTTGGACCGCTCCATCATCTGGTTGATGAGCTCTTCGTCGAGATGGCGGCCGAGATTGGTCATGATGCCACCAGGATGGACGGCGAACGAGAGCACACCCTCGGGGCCGAGCCGGCGGGCCAGCTCGCGGGTGAACAACACGTTCGCCGTCTTCGAGCGGCCGTAGGACCCCCAGGGGTCGTACTCGGTCGTCTCGAAGTTGGGGTCGTCGAGGTCGACATCGGAGATGCTGTGCGCCGCGGACGAGAGGTTCACGATGCGGGGCTCGGTGCCGGCCAGGATGGCCGGCACGAGCAGACCGGTGAGCAGGAAGTGGCCGAGGTGATTCGTGCCGAACTGCATCTCGAATCCGTCGGCCGTGTGACCGAAGGGGCAGGCCATGACGCCCGCGTTGTTCATCAACACGTCGATGGCGTCGTGGTCGCGTCGGTAGCGGTCGGCGAAGGCCCTGATGCTCGATAGGTCAGCGAGGTCGACGGTTCCGAGCTCGAGCCGGGCGTCGGGAACGGACTCGCGTACGGCTGCTGCGGCCGCTTCGTTCTTCTCCGGACTCCGGGCCAGCATCGTGACGAACGCGCCGTGCGCGGCCAGCGCTCTCGTCGACTCGGCACCGAGCCCGCTCGATGCACCGGTGACCACGAACCGACGCCCGGTGAGGTCGATGCCATCGAGGATCTCTTCGGTCGTCGTGTCGTTTCCGTATGGGGCCATGAGCGGGTCCTTCAGTTCGATCGGCGGACAGAACATACCGTCCGATCCGATGACGACGTTCATTGCAGCGTCGCCTTCATACGCGGTGCGAGAAGGTGCAAGACTCTCACTCGGCCAGTCATCAGCGAGGGAGAGCCACCCGATGCCAGTTCAAGGATCGATTCTCGGAAACGCGGTTCTTCGCCGGGAAGACCCGACCTTGCTCACCGGATCCGACGAGTACTACGACGACCTGGCGATCGACGGGCTCGTCCACGTTCGCTTCGTCCGCTCCACGATCGCGCACGCAACGATCACCTCGATCGACACCTCCGAGGCCGAGGCGATGCCGGGCGTGATCGCCGTCCACACGGCCGGCACGCTCGAGCTGGCACCCTGGCTCGGATTCCCGATGTTTCCGCCCGTCCTGGCCAGGCCACCTCTTGCCACGGGCAAGGTGCGTCATGTCGGCGACATCGTCGCGGCTGTCGTGGCCGAGACCGCTGCGCAGGCAACCGATGCGGCCGAGATGGTGTTCGTCGACTACGACCCGCTGCCGGCGGTGGTCGACATCGAGGGTGCAATGGCCGACGATGCCCCCCTGTTGTTCGAGGAGCACGGCTCGAATGTCGCCTTCGAGACGGGTGTCGGGCTCGAGGACGGCGATCCGCTCGAAGGCGCCGATCACGTTGCCGAGATCCGCATCGTCAGCCAGCGACTCGCCGGCGTCCCGATCGAGCCCAACGGCGGCGTTGCGATCCCAGGCGACGACGACACCCTCACGTTCTGGCTCGCGAGCCAGAACCCCATCGCTGTCCGCGACGCTCTCGCGCCCCAGCTCGGCATGGAACCCGAGAAGCTCCGGGTCGTCGCGCCAATGGTCGGCGGCGGCTTCGGTCCGAAGGCCGGCCTGTACGCGGAACACATCCTCATCGGCCAGCTCGCCCGCACGACCGGCCGACCGGTCAAGTGGACGAGCACTCGCAGCGAGGACATGGTGTCGCTGGTCCACGGTCGGGCCATGGTGTTGTACGGCAAGCTCGGTCTGACGAGCGACGGCGTCATCGTCGGATTCGACGCCAAGGCGGTCGCCGACTCCGGGTCCTACCCGAACATCGGCGGGTTCCTCACCGTGTTCACCCAAACGATGATCCAGGGCGTCTACCGGATCCCGAAGCTCCGGTATCACGCCCTCTCATCGATCACGAACACCACTGCGACCGCCGCGTACCGCGGTGCGGGGCGACCCGAGGCCACCCAGCTCCTCGAGCGGGTGATCGACGTGGCGGCCGACGAGCTCGGCATCGATCCCGCCGAGATCCGTCGCAAGAACTTCCTGCAACCCGAGGACTTCCCGCTCACCACCCACGGCGGCGCCAACTACGACAACGGCGAGTACGAGAAGGTGCTCGACGCTGTCCTCGAAGCCGCCGGCTATCAACAGCTGCTCGCCGACCAGGCCGCTCGGCGCGATTCAGGCGATCCCGTGCAGCTCGGCATCGGTGTCTCCACCTACGTCGAGGTCACGGCGCCGGCCGGATTGCACGTCGAGTACGGAGCCGTCGAGGTCGGTGACGACGGCAAGGTCACGGCTCGGGTCGGCACCAGCGCACACGGCCAGGGGCACATCACCGCCTTCTCGATGATCATCTCCGACATGTTGGGCGTCCCGATGGACGACATCACAGTGCTCCAGTCCGACACCGACGAGATCCCACGTGGGGCGGGCACGATGGGATCCCGGTCACTGCAAACCGCGGGCTCGGCGGTGCACGTGGCGAGCGAGACGGTGCTCGAGAAGGCGAAGGCGCTCGCCGCTCATCTTCTCGAGGCCAACGCCGAGGACATCGTGAAAGGCGAGGGCGGCCTGCACGTCACAGGCGTCCCCGCGAACGTGATCTCATGGGCCGAGCTCGGCGCCGCCGCGAACGACGACTCGAAACGGCCCGACGGCATGGATGCCGGGCTCGCCCACGAGCTCGACTTCGACGGTAGCGATGCGACCTTCCCGTTCGGTGCCCACGTGGCAGTCGTCGAAGTCGACACCGAGACCGGACAGGTCACCCATGTCCGTCACGTCGCGGTCGATGACTGCGGCCGCATGCTCAATCCGATGCTCGTCAAAGGCCAGCAACACGGTGGCATTGCGCAGGGCGCGGCCCAGGCGCTGTACGAGTGCGTCATGTACGACGACGACGGCAACCCGATCACGGCCAATCTGGCCGACTATGCCATCCCGTCGGCCGCCGAGCTTCCGTCGTACGAGACCCACAACACCGAGACCCCGACCCCGCGCAACCCACTCGGAGCAAAGGGCATCGGCGAGTCGGGAACGATCGGATCGACACCCGCGATCCACAACGCTGTCATCGACGCCGTCTCACACCTCGGCGTGCGACACATCGACATGCCGCTCACCTCCCAGCGAGTGTGGGACGCGATCAACGACGCCGGCTGATCTCGCTGTGAATCGGGACATTCCGGTCGCGTTGACCTTCGACGACGTGTTGTTGGTGCCGAGGCGGTCGTCGGTTCGATCGCGTCAGAATGTGTCGGTCGCCACCCGGCTGAGCCGATCGGTACCCATCGAGATCCCGATCATCGCCGCCAACATGGACACCGTCTGTGAGGCCGACATGGCTGTCGCGATGGCACGGCTGGGCGGGGCGGGCATCGTCCACCGGTTCCTGCCCGTTGCGGCACAGGCTCGCATGATCGCCGCCGTGAAATCCGTCGATGCCGACCTCATCGTCGGCGCGGCGGTGGGCACCGACCACGACATGCTCGAGCGAGGGAAGCTCATGGCCGCCGAGGGTGTCGACGCGCTGGTGCTCGATGTCGCGCACGGGCACGCCGATCATGCCATCGACGGCGTCAAGCGCCTGAAGGACGCGCTGCCCGATGTCGACGTCATCGCCGGCAACGTCGCGACGCGAGCCGGGGCCGAAGACCTCGTCGCAGCCGGCGCCGATGCCATCAAGGTCGGCGTCGGCCCCGGTGGCGTCTGCACCACGCGCCTGGTGGCGGGCGTCGGTGTCCCGCAGCTGAGCGCGATCCTCGAGTGCTCCGGCGTCGGCGTTCCGGTCATCGCCGACGGCGGCATCCGCACGTCGGGCGACATCGCCAAGGCGCTGGCCGCCGGAGCCGACTCGGTGATGATCGGGTCGATGTTCGCCGGCACCAAGGAGAGCCCGGGCGAAGTCGAACAGACGGCACACGGCCTCGTGAAGCGGGTTCGCGGTATGGCCTCGTTCGAGGCGATCGAGGCAAGAGCCGAACGACATGGCGAAGCGGTCGACGACGAGTACTTCGAGCAGCGCGCACCCGAAGGGGTCGAGGGCACGGTGCCATACCGCGGCGAGGTGTCGAAGCTCATCGGCCAACTGCTCGCCGGCGTGAAGAGCGCATTGAGCTACAGCGACGCCCGCGATCTCGCGACGTTCCATCGCAACGCCGAATTCGTCCGCGTCTCGCCACTCGGCCTCCGCGAGAACGGTCCGCACACGACCACCTAGGGTCTGCGGCGATGGTCACGCGCGTCGTGCAGTGGTCGAGCGGCAACGTCGGCACGTACGCGCTCCGCGCCATCGCCGAGCGGTCCGACCTCGATCTCGTCGGGCTCTTCGTCACCGACCCGGCCAAGGTCGGCCTCGACGCCGGCCACATCGCCCACACCGATCCCATGGGCGTCGCCGCCACCACCGACGTCCACGAGATCGTGGCACTGGACGCCGATGTCGTCGTCCACACACCGCTCCCCTCGCTCGTGCACGGCGACGACCCGGATGAAGACGTGGAGAACTTCTGCCGCCTCCTCGCCTCGGGCAAGCACGTGATCACGACGGTCGGCTACATGTATCCCAAGGTGCACGGCGCCGAGATCGTCGGACGACTCTCGGCGGCGTGCACCGAGGGTCGTTCCTCGTTCCACGGCACTGGGGCGAACCCGGGCTGGTTCGGCGACCTGTTCCCGCTGTTGTTGTCGTCGCTGTCGCTCAGCATCGACAGGATCACCGTGCAGGAGATCAGCAACTTCCAGCACTACCCCTCGCCCGAGATCATGTTCGACATGATGGGGTTCGGCCGAACTGTCGACGACTTCGCGGCCCAGGCTGCACGTCATCGCCACTGGCTCGACGGCTTGTTCACCGAAGCGGTACAGCTCGTCGCGGACGGGCTCGGAGCCGAGATCGACGGGGTCGACTCCGACACCACGCAGTGGCTCGCCGACCGCGACTACGACACCGCGGCGGGCACGGTGCGCCGAGGAACGGTCGCCGGCCAACGGTGGCGCTGGGCCGGCACGGTCGCCGGCCAGGCTCTGATCGAACAGGAGACAGTGTGGCGGATGCACGAGGACGCCGCGCCCGACTGGCCCCACGGCGACTGGTCGATCACCATCGCCGGCAATCCCGCAATGACGGTGAGCTTGCCCCACGGCTGGAACACGAACCTGTTGGCGTCGACTGCGGCCCACGCGCTCAACGCCATCACCTACCTGTCGGCCGCCGGCCCGGGCATCAAGACCTTCCTCGATCTGCCGTTCGTTGCCGGGCGCGGAGCGGTTCGATCACCGCTGGTGTGACCCACCGCCCGCCCGGCCGAGAATCCTCGGTGGAACTGTCGATTACGCTTCGCCCTGAGCGTCATCATGGTGGGACCGGCTCGTGCGCGGCGAACGGCACCGCCGACGCGAACGATGGTTCCACCCCATCCCGACAAGGAGAGAGAAGCTATGCCGAAGTATGTGTTTGCCTACCACGGCGGTTCGATGCCCGAGAGCGAAGCCGAACAAGCCGAAGTCATGGCCGCGTGGAGCAGCTGGTACGGCGAGCTCGGCGAGTCGATCGTCGACGGCGGCAACCCCACCGGGGCATGCAAGACCGTCAACGGCGACGGCTCCGTGAGCGATGGTGGCGGCTCGAACCCCATCAGCGGTTACGGGCTCATCAACGCTGCGAGCCTCGACGAGGCGGTTCAAGCTGCCAAGGGCTGTCCGATCCTCGACGGCGGCGGCAGCGTCGAGGTCGCAGAAGCCATCGACATGTGACGCTGCGGAGGGGGCTGACGTGGAATCAGGTCATCCCCCTCCGCGATGTCCGTTCCCGCGGTTGCCGCCGTTGACGCTCAGCGTCTGGCTCGTGATCCACGCCGCTCATCGCGGCGAGGCTAGCTGCCGCCGTCCTGGGCGCTTCATGGCGCGTACGATTCGTGGGGTGAGCAGCAAGATCGTCGAACCGCTCGGGCGGGCCGACCGGTCCTGAGACGGGCCGAGACCGTCATGGGTTGGCCTCGCCTCGTCGTATCGGCCCTCGTCGTCGGTGTGATCGGCGCGCCGGCCATCACTGATTCCGACAGTTTCCCGGTCTCGACCTATCCCATGTACTCGCGCCCGCGGGCCGATGTCGTGTCAATTGCGACCGTGGTTCAGGTCGACCCCAACGGCTCGGTCGAACGACTCTCGCTCACGCTCATCGGAAACAGCGACGACCCGCTGATCGTCGAGGCGCTCGTGCGCGACTCGATCAGGGACGGCGGCCGCGGCGCACCATTGCTGTGCGCCGATGTCGCCCGGCGTGTCGCCGACCGCGACGAGCGCGCCCCGACCGAAGGAGTCGAGATCGAGGTCGTCAGCGAGCGTCATGACGTCGTCGCGCTCGTCCGCGGCGACGAGTCGTTGGTCGCCCGCGAGGTCCATGCCCGATGTCCGCTCGATCCATGACGGAGCCGCTCGGGCGGATCGACGCGTGGTTGGGCGCCCCGGCCCCGGCAGCGAGGCTTCGCACATTCCGCGTGCTCACGGGGATGTTCGCGCTCACCTACGTGCTCGTCCGTCTGACCAGGTTCGTCGATCTGGTGGACGGCAGACCGAGCGCATTCGAGCCGGTGGGTGTGCTGGCACCGCTCGAGGAGCCGCTGGCGGGCTGGATCGTCACCACGATCATCGTCACCGTGTTCGTCACCGGACTCGCCTACACGCTCGGCTTCGCATTCCGGATCGCCGGTCCGACGTTCGCCGTCGCGCTCCTCCTCATCACGACCTACCGGAGCTCGTGGGGCCAGTTGCTCCACTTCGAGAACCTGATGGTGCTACACGTCGGCATCGTCGCGTTCTCACCCGCCGGCAGAGGCGGCGACGGCAGCGGCGAGTCCTCGCCCCGGTTCGGGTGGCCGCTCCGGCTCGCAGCGGTCGTCACCGCGACGACCTATGTGCTGGCAGGTATCGCCAAGCTCCGTGGCGGCGGTTTCGAGTGGATCTTCGGTGACACGCTCCAGAACCACGTCGCGTACACGGCAGCGCGTCTCGACGTACTCGGCGCCGAGTCGTCGCCGGTGGCCGGGCTCCTCGTCGACCAGGGCTGGCTCTTCGTGGTGTTCGCCGCGGCAACGGTCGCGATCGAGCTCGCCGCGCCCATCGTCTTCGTGACAGCAGCTCTACGTGTCACCTGGATCGTCGCGGCGTGGCTCATGCACGCGATGATCGCGGCGTCGATGTTCGTCGTCTTTCCCTATCCCCTCTTCGGGCTCGCGTTCGCGCCGCTCCTTCCGCTCGAGCGAATCGGTCCGGCACTCGGACTTCGATCGGTCGACCCGGATCGGACCTCGCGGGTCGAGCCGCTGTGCGAGGCTCTCGTACGATGAACCCCGACGAACCGACGTTTCGAGCCGACCGCGGTGTCTTCTGCAACCGCACGCTGAACCTCCGGTCCGTGCGCGCCATCGGCTTCGACATGGACTACACGCTCATCCACTACCACACCGACGAGTGGGAACGTGCGGCATTCGAGCACGCAAGACAGATCCTGGCCGAGCGGGGCTGGGCCGTCGCCGACCTCGAGTTCGACCCGACCCGTTTCAGCCTCGGGCTGGTCTTCGACCTCGATCTGGGCAACCTGGTCAAGGCCACCCGCTTCGGCTATGTCGTGAGGGCCCAGCACGGGAACACCATGCTCGACTTCGAAGAGCAGCGGGCGAGCTATCAGACAACGGTCGTCGAGCTCGCCGAGGACCGATTCACGTTCATGAACACGCTGTTCGAGATCTCAAGAGCCAGTCTCTGGGCCCAGCTCGTCGATCTGCACGACCGATCACCTCTGGCGGGCATCCGCAGCTACGCCTCGCTCTACCGGGCGATCGACGATGCGCTCAACGAGTCGCACACTGCGGGCGCACTGAAGGCCGAGATCGTGAACGATCCGGTCCGTTTCGTGCAGCTCGACCCCATGATCGTCGAAACCCTCCACGATCAGCGCCTGGCCGGCAAGCAGCTCCTGCTCATCACGAACTCCGACTGGGCCTACACGAAGAAGATGATGGCGTATGCATTCGACCGGTTCTGCGTCGACGGCACGACGTGGCGCGACCTGTTCGACGTGGTCATCGTGTCGGCCAACAAGCCTCGTTTCTTCTCCCACACCGATCCGATCTACACCGTGGTCGACGAGGACGAGTCGTTGCTGAAACCGCACCTCGGCCCGCTCGCCGTAGGCCATGTGTACTTCGGCGGCAATGCCCGCCTCATCGAGGACAGCCTGTCGCACAGCAGTTCGCAACTCCTGTACGTCGGCGACCACCTCTTCGGCGATGTCCATGTGACCAAGGACGTGCTGCGCTGGCGCACCGCGCTCATCGCCCGCGAGCTCGAGGCCGAGATCGTCGCCGCGGCCGAGTTCGCCGCCGATGCCGACACGCTCGGAAAGCTGATGGCCGAGAAGGTGGCGATCGACCGGCGTCAGGCGCAACTCCGGATGGTGCGGGAGCGTTCGGCTCGGTCGGACGAGGGCCGGGCTGCCGAGCTCGACGAGGTGACCGCCGACGCCATGGCCCTCGACCGGCGGATCTCACCCCTGGCTCAACGCGCGGCACAGCTCGGGAACGATGTGTGGGGCCCGCTCATGCGAGCCGGCAATGACAAGAGCCTGTTCGCCCGGCAGGTCGAGAAGTACGCCGACGTGTACACGTCGAGGGTGTCGAACCTGCGATTCGAGACCCCATACGCCTACCTGCGGGCGGCGCGGGGTTCGCTGCCTCACGACGCCGTGCTCGACCGCCGCGGCGGCGGCCACTGACCTGCGCCGCCACGGACCGTTCCACCTCGCGGCGGAGGCTGGTCACATACCCCGCCATTGTCGCCCGGTCGACGCTCCAACGCACCCGCAACCGCTCTGCGGACGCCGAGTTCTGTTCGGCTAGTGTCGCCCCGACGCGGGTTCCGAATGAGGAGTGGTGATGAACCGTCGATCAGCGGTGGTGGCAGTTGTCTCGTTGACCGTCTTGGTGGTGACCGCACTGGCGGTGCCGGCGGGCGGTGCGGACGACGACGTTCAGCCGGCAGACGCGAACGAGGCACCGGTCGGGGCCGGCAGCGCGATCGGCGGCATGTTGTCGGCCCACTCGGACCACACCTGCGCCGTCGTCGATTCCGGGGCAGTGCTGTGCGTCGGCGAGAACGACGACGGCGAGACAGGGGCCGGCAGCATCGTGACCCCACAGCTCGCGCCGGTCACCGTGCCCCTCGGCGGAACCGCGAGCGCCGTGGCCGCCGGCGACGACCACACCTGCGCGCTCCTCACCACCGGCACCGTGAGATGTTGGGGTCTGAATGCAGACGGGCAGACCGGCACCGGCAACGTCGTCACACCACAGCTCGCACCGGTCACCGTGCCCCTCGGCGGAACCGCGAGCGCCG
>JAOTZB010000100.1 GCA_029861625.1 Acidimicrobiia bacterium | reverse complement strand
ACCATTCGCGCTCCTGTTGGGTCGGAGGTCTCCCTTCGGTCGCCAACTGCTCCTCACCGCGCTCACCGGCCCCGCCGCTCGGCGTGTTCCGGTCCGATCGACCATTCGCGCTCCTGTTGCTTCAGTCCTAGGGTCTTGGCATGGAGTTGTTCGACCGGTCGTTCTCGGAGCTGACCGCTCTCGAGCTGTATGACATCGTGCGGCTGCGCGTGGACGTGTTCGTGGTCGAACAGCAGTGCCCGTATGGCGACCTCGACGGTCGCGACACCGAGCGCGGGACCCGTCACATCTGGCAGGGCGACGCGAAAGGCGTGGTCTCGTATCTCCGTGTGCTCGACGAGGGGGACGTTCGACGCATCGGTCGGGTCGTCACCCGCCCTGACGCGCGCGGCGGCGGGTTGTCGGTGCGACTGCTCGACCATGTGGTCGAGGCGACCGACGGTCCGTGGGTGCTCGGGGCGCAGGCCCACCTCGCCGACTGGTATCGGCGCCTCGGTTTCGTGACCGACGGCGAGCCCTATGTCGAGGACGGCATCCCGCACGTGCCGATGCGGCGGGAGCCCTAGGCTCGTCCCCAGGACCCGTCAGTTCTCACAGAGACAGAACTCGTTGCCTTCGGGGTCGGCCATGATGACCCATCGGCTCTCGGCCTCCTCGTACATGCGATCGTCTACCCGAGCTGCTCCGATCGCGGTCAGACGCTCGACCTCGGCGTCGATTGCGTCGCCGACGATGAGATCGAGGTGCAGCCGGTTCTTCGCCGTCGACTTGGCCTCGTTCGTCTGTTGCAGGATGAGCTTCGGCCCTGCCACCCCGTCGGGCGGAACGAGACTTCGATACTGACCCGCCCGCCCGAAGGGTTCGTAGCCGAGTGCGGCGCACCAGAACTCGAGCTGGGCGTCGGCGTCGACGCAGTCGATGTTCACGTCGATGCGGGTCGTCGCGGCCATGGCGAGACGGTACCGGAGCATCGCCCGCCTCGACAGCACTTCTACAGTGGCGCCGTGACCCCGGCCGATCGAGTGCGAGTGCGACTCCTCGTCGCCTACGACGGCACACGTTTCCGCGGCTTCGCGCTCAACCCCGGCGTTGCGACGGTCGCGGGTCGGCTCATGGAAGCGCTCGAGCTGATCGTCGGCCACGAGGTCTCGCTCACCTGCGCCGGTCGCACCGATGCCGGCGTCCACGCCTGGGGTCAGGTGGTCACATTCGACGCCGATCCGGCCCGGGTCGACCCGCGTCGTATGCGGTCGTCACTCAACTCGTTGTGTAGGCCCGAGATCGTGGTGCGGGAGGTCGACCTCCCTGGCAGCAACTTCGACGCTCGATACCAGGCGACCTCGCGTGCCTACCGGTACACCGTCTTGAATCGGGACGTTCCCGACCCGTTCTCGTCGAACCGGGCCTGGCTGGTGACCAAGAGCCTCGATCTCGACGAGATGAACGCGGCCTCGTCGCTGGTCGTCGGCACCCACGACTTCGCCTCTTTCTGTCGCCGCCAACAGGTTCTCACCGTCGCCGGCGCCGAGGTCGAGGCTCCACGAACCCGACGCGTGTTGCGAGCCGGCTGGCACCGGGCGGAATCCGATCTCGTCCGCTTCGAGATCGAGGCCACATCCTTCTGCCATCAGATGGTGCGTGGCATCGTCGGAACGCTGGTCGAGGTGGGCATGGGCCTGCGCCCGGCCGAGGACGTCCGTCAGATCATCGAGGCTCGTGACCGGAATCGAGCCGGACGGGTTGCTCCGCCCCATGGTTTGATGCTCTGGCACGTCGGCTATGACTAGGCGATCCGAGCGGCGTTGGCGCGCGGCCACCGCGGCCGTATCGTGGTCCCTCGGCCTGGCTGCCGTCTCGGCGTCGCCTGTCCCCGTTCCATCAATCGCTCGACGGAAGCACGACTGTGTCGACCTACACCCCAAAAGCCTCTGAGATCACCCGCGACTGGCATGTGGTCGACGCCGAGGGTCTCGTCCTGGGCCGTCTGGCCACCGAGGTCGCCCGCGTCCTGCGAGGCAAGCACAAGCCGACGTTCACCCCGCACATGGATGTCGGTGACCACGTCATCATCGTCAACGCCGACAAGGTCGTCCTCACCCGCGACAAGGCCGACGCCAAGATGGTGTACCGCCACTCCGGGTACCCGGGCGGCATCAAGAGCACGACCTACGCCAAGCTCCTCGGCGCCAAGCCCGAGGAGGCTGTTCGTCGTACGGTGCGCGGCATGCTCCCCAAGAATCGTCTCGGCCGCCAGATGCTGAAGAAGCTGAAGGTGTACGCCGGCCCAACCCATCCCCACGAAGCCCAGCGGCCCGCGGCGCTCGAGATCGAGCACGCCCGAGCTCGAAGCTGAGGCGGAGGTCATCATGAGCCAGCACCTGATCCAGACCACCGGACGTCGGAAGCGGTCCGTCGCCCGGGTTCGGATTCGTGAAGGCGAGGGAGCGGTCACCGTCAACGGGCGTGCCTTCGACGTGTATTTCCCGTCGGCGACACATCGCAACGCGATCACCGAGCCGCTTCGGCTCACCGAGACCGCCGAGGCCTACGACATCGACGTCACGATGGACGGTGGTGGCGTATCGGGCCAGGCCGGTGCGTTGCGACACGGCATCACCCGCGCGTTGGTCGAGCTCGACCCCGAGCGCCGCGAGGTGCTCAAGCGCGCCGGATTCCTCACCCGCGACCCGCGGAAGAAGGAATCGAAGAAGTACGGCCTCAAGAAGGCCCGCAAGGCGCCGCAGTACTCCAAGCGGTAGGTCGCGCGGTCGGTGCGGCGACGCGCAGGTGCCCGCGTCGGCGGAGCATCGTGAAGTTCGGCACTGATGGTGTGCGCGGCCTTGCGCTCGTCGACGTCACGCTGGTCGATGCCCACCGGCTGGCACGCGCCGTGGCACAGGTGTTGCCCTCGACCGAGGTGCTGATCGCCCGAGACACCAGGGAATCGGGTCCGGCCTACGCGGATGCGCTCACGGGCGGGTTCGCGCGCGCGGGGGTCAGCGTGGCCGATCTCGGCGTCGCACCGACGCCTGCGTTGGCATACAACTGCGCCGAGCTCGACGTACCGGGTGTGATGGTCTCGGCATCGCACAACCCCTGGCACGACAACGGTCTCAAGGTGTTCTCGGCAGGCGGTCGCAAGCTGTCCGACGGTCAACAGGAGGCCATCGAGCGCACCCTCGCCGAGCTACCCGGCGAGCAGGTCGACGCGGTCACCCCTCCCCACCTCGACCTCGCCCTCGGGCAGTACGCCGACCACGTCGTCGCCAGCATCGACGGTCGCACGCTCGACGGTCTCGCCGTGGTCATCGACTGTGGCCATGGTGCGGCGTCCGAAGTCGCACCGGCTGTTCTCGAACGCCTCGGCGCCGACCTCACCGTGCTCAACGCCTCACCCGATGGTCGCAACATCAACGACTCGTGCGGCTCGACCGACCTGACCCCGCTCCGACAGGCCGTGCTCGCCCAGGGTGCCGCGGCCGGACTCGCGTTCGACGGTGATGCCGATCGGGTTCTCGCCGTCGATCATCGTGGCGTCGTCGTCGACGGCGACGGCATCATCGCGATCGCGGCGATCGACCGGAACGATCGCGGACTGCTGGCCGACGGCATGGTCGTCATCACCATCATGTCGAACCTCGGCTTCCACCGAGCCATGGCCGCTGCCGGAGTCGACGTGACCGAGACGCCGGTCGGCGACCGCCATGTACTCGATGCGTTGGATCGCAACGGCTGGTCACTCGGCGGCGAGCAGTCAGGCCACGTGATCTTCCGTGACCTGGCGACCACCGGCGACGGCCTGCTGACGGGCGTGCAGATGCTCGACATCATGGGTCGTCGCGCCACGTCGCTCGCCGACCTGGCGTCGGTGGTCGAGCGGGTTCCCCAGCTGCTCGAGAATCTCTACGTCGCCGGCGACGCCGGCGCAGTGCTCGATGCCATGGCTCCCGATGTCGAGTCGGCCGTGGCCGAGCTCGGCGCACGTGGGCGCGTCGTGGTGCGGGCGTCGGGGACCGAGCCGTTGCTGCGCATCATGGTCGAGGCCGACGAGGATGACCTGGCCCGTGCCGTCACCGATCGTCTGGTCCGGGCTGCCACAGCGGTCGGCTGACGGCGGCGCGGCGGTCATGGGTCCGCGGGCCCGGGCTGCCCTTCGGCCCGGGCGGCCCCAAGTAGACTCGACCGATCGCTCGTTCGAGCAAAGTACGCCAATCCTGTCCCTGAGGAGCACCCATCGTGTGCGGCATCATCGCCGTCGTCCGTCGTCCTGCGGACCGCAACCCGCCCGAGCCGGGCGAACTTCTCGGTCCACTCGATGCTGCTCGGGCAAAGGCCGACGGTCTCGCGGCCGGCCCTGGGCTCGCCGAGCTGCTCGACGAGATCGCCGAGAGCCTCGAAGGTGTCGACCGCGACCTTCGCGGTGTCCCCGGGGTGCGGTCGCTCATCGCCCGACCGGGGCTCGCCCAGAGCATCGAGGCATCACTCGACGTCATCGCCGCTGCTGTCGACGACCTCGACCAGCGATTCGACCTCGACGCCGAGGAGGCGGTCTCGGAGGACCTGAATGCCGCGCTGTTGCGCGTTCGCGATGTGGTGTGGGCCATCGGGCGAGATCGTCTCCCGACCGCCGCGGCCGTGGCCGACCTCGCCGGGTCGACCCCATCGCTCGGTGCGGTCACGGTGTACTCGTCGGTTCAGATCGCACTGGCGGCTCTCGATCGCCTCGAGGTGCGCGGTCGTGACTCGGCCGGCCTGCACCTGCTCGTTCGAGACCACGCGCTCGACCTCGACGATCCTGCGATCCGGGCGCTGCTCCGCAGCAGGTCCTCCGACGAGCTGTTCCGGTCGTGCTCGGTCCGGGCCACCGACTCGGAGCTGAGCTTCGTCTACAAGGCTGCTGCTGAGATCGGCGAGCTCGGCGACAACACCGCCGTCCTGCGAGCCGCCATCGCCGGCGACGAGCTCCTGCGCGAGGCCGTGTCGTCCGACGGCGCCGACGCCGTCGTCCTCGGCCACACCCGATGGGCGAGCGTCGGCATCATCTCGGAGGCGAACGCACATCCGCTCAACTCCGAACAGCTCGACGTCGAGGATGCGCCCTATGTCATCGCCGCGCTGAACGGCGATGTCGACAACTTCGCCGACCTCAAGGCATCCGAGTCCTTGACCATTCCGTCGGCGATCTCGACCGACGCCAAGGTGATTCCCACCATGGTGTCCAACCGCCTGGCCGCCGGCGTCGACGCCGACGAGGCCTTCCGGCAGTCCGTGGCGGAGTTCGAGGGCTCGGTCGCAATTGCCGCGAGCATCGACACGACGCCGGACCGGCTCCAACTCGCACTTCGGGGTAGCGGTCAGGCGCTCTACGTCGGTCTCGCCGACGATGCGTTCATCGTGGCCAGCGAACCCTACGGGCTGGTCGAGCAGACCTCGAGGTACCTGCGAATCGACGGTGAGACGCCGGCCGATCCGTCGAATCCGATTGCGTCCCGGGGTCAGATCGTCGCCCTCGACGGATCACTCGCCGGCGAGGTCGGCGGCATCACCCGACTGAGCTACGACGGACGCCGCCTCCCTGTCCAGCTCGGCGAGCTCGTCGAAGCCGAGATCACCACCCGCGACATCGATCGTGGCGAGTACCCCCATTTCCTGCTGAAGGAGATCTCCGAAGCGCCGACATCGTTCCGCAAGACGCTGCGGGGTCGTCTCGTCGAACGCGATGGAGCCCTCGCTGTCGATCTGGGCGACTCGCTCCCCGCGACGGTTCGCGCCGATCTGCGCGCCGGTCGCCTCGCCGAGGTCGTCGTCATCGGGCAGGGCACTGCAGCCGTGGCCGGCCAGAGTCTGGCGAGAGCCCTGATCGCCCAGGTCGGCGATCGAGACGTGCGGGTGCGGGCACTGCCTGCTACCGAGCTCTCGGGCTTCGGCTTGCGAGACGACATGGCCGACACGCTCGTCATCGCCATCAGCCAGTCCGGAACCACCACCGACACCAACCGCACCGTCGACCTCGTCCGCGATCGGGGGGCGCGTGTCATCGCGATCGTCAACCGGCGGGGCAGCGATCTGACCGACAAGGCCGACGGCGTCCTCTACACCTCCGACGGCCGCGATGTCGAGATGAGCGTCGCTTCGACCAAGGCGTTCTACGCGCAGATCGCCGCCGGGTTCCTGCTCGCATCGGCCATCGCCGACGAGCTCGGGATCGACGCCGAGTCCACCGATCGCGCCGGGCTGTTGACGGCGCTGCGATCGCTGCCCGACGCCATGGAGGAGGTGCTGGCGACACGCAGGGCCATCGGCGAGGCGGCGCGACGAAGCTGTCCCCAGCGGCGCTACTGGGCCATCGTCGGCAACGGCACGAACAGGATCGCGGCCGAGGAGCTGCGAATAAAGCTGTCCGAGCTCTGCTACAAGTCGATCGCGTGCGATGCCACCGAGGACAAGAAGCACATCGACTTGTCATCGGAGCCGCTGATCCTGGTGTGTGCTGCCGGGTTGCAGGGCTCGACGGCCGACGACGTTGCCAAAGAGGTTGCGATCTACGCAGCGCACAAGGCCGCCCCGATCGTGATCGCCAACCGCGATCAGACCCGGTTCGGCGCGGCGGTCGACGTGTTGTCGGTGCCGGGGATCCACTCCGGCGTCGCATTCGTGTTGTCGACCATGGTGGGGCACCTCTTCGGCTACGAGGCGGCGCTGGCAATCGACGCACAGGCCCAACCGCTCCGGGTGAGCCGGGCCGCCATCGAACGAGCCGTGGCCGACGACGTCCCGACCGACATGTTGTTGGCCACGCTCAAGCCCGTGCTCGAACCGGCCGCCCGTCGCTTCTTCGACGGCCTGCGGGCCTCGGCGTACGACGGGCACCTCGAGGCGAGCACCGGGGCGCGAGTTGCGAGCACGTACCGCTACGCCCTCGGCATGATCCCGCTCGACGCCTACCAGATCGACCGCGGTCGGGTGGGCACGCCTGCGGTCATCATCGAGGACCTCACCAGTGCGCTCACGAAGGCGATCGAGGAGCTGACCAGGCCGATCGACGCCATCAAGCATCAGGCCAAGACCGTCACGGTCGGAATCTCGCGAGCCGACGAGACGCTTCTCCAGGTCGGGCTCGTGGGCGAGGTCCTGGCGGCGGGCGCACACCGCGACAGCCTCAGCTACCGCACGCTCCGCACGCTGGCCAGTCTCGATCCGGCGGTCGCGGCCGTGTCGGGATTCACCCGGTACCGCGTGGAGGGAGAGATCTCGGGCCCCGACGCCCAGCTCGTCGTCGTCGATCGAGGCGGCATCTCGCTCGATCTCGTGTCGCGTACCGATTCCGACCCGAGCCTTCGAGGCACCAAGCACCGGGTGGCGGCCGACCAGGACGTGTTGGTCACCACCGGACGACGCGACGGTCGGAGCATCTTGATCGTGCCCGAGGTCAAGGACGGCGCGTCCATCGGGTTGAGCCTGTTGCACATCCGCATCGTCGACCGGCTCGATGCAGCCACCGCCCGAGGAGTGTTGCAGGGGTACGGCAACCGCTTCTCGGCGTTGCGCGATGCGGTCACCGAGACCGAACCGACGTTCCGCGAGTCGCTGCTGGCCGAGCTCCCGGTATCGGACCTGTTGGTGGCACCCGTTCCCGCCCTCGCCGACCACTGGCGAGTATGACCGGGCCATGACCGTCATCGGCATCGGAACCGACCTGGTCGATCTCGAACGATTCCGCAACTCGTTGGTCCGGACGCCAGGGCTGCGAACCCGCCTGTTCACGGCGGCCGAACAGCGCTACTCCGAGCAGCGACACGATCCCACCGAACGCTACGCCGTCCGGTTCGCGGCGAAAGAGGCCGTTCTGAAGGCACTCGGTGTTGGGCTCGGCGCGGCGGCGATGACCGACATCGAAGTGGTCCGCGACGGCGACGGGCCCCCCGAGCTGGTGCTCCACGGTGGCGCGGCCTCGTTGGCCACCGAACGCGGCGTCGAGGCATGGCACGTCAGCCTCACCCACACCGACACAATGGCTCACGCCATGGTCGTGGCCGTCGGCGGCCGGCGCCGGTGATTCCGGTCCTGACCCCCGCCGAGATGGAAGCCGTCGATGCCGGCGCGAGCGAACCCGTCGAGGTGTTGATCGACCGGGCCGGGGGCGCCGTGGCCCGCGCCGCGCTGGCCCGGCTGGGAGGCACCTACGGGCGCCGCGTCGTCGTGATCGCCGGTCTGGGGAACAACGGGGCCGATGGCCGCGTTGCGGCCGGGCGCCTCCAGCGTGCCGGTGTGGTCGTCACGGTCGTTCCTCCCGATGTCGCCGAGATCCCCACCGCAGATCTCGTCATCGACGCCGCCTACGGCACGGGGCTGAGTCGACCCTACGACCCACCCTCGGTCGGCCGGACCGAGGTCTTGGCCGTCGACATACCGTCCGGTCTCGACGGCTCGACCGGCGAGATCCTCGGCGGAGCATTGCCCGCCACGTCGACGGTCACGTTCGCGGCAGCGAAGCCGGGGCTCGTGCTGGGTGCCGGGCCCGAGTACTCGGGAACGGTCGAGGTCGCCGACATCGGCCTCGACGTCTCGGGCGCGACTGCACACGTCGTGACCGATGGCGATCCCCGATCGTGGGTGCCGGCGCGGCCGCCGGGCGCCCACAAGTGGCGCGCGGCAACGTGGATCATCGCCGGATCGCGCGGTATGACCGGCGCCGCCCGGCTGTGCGCGACCGCAGCACTCCGCAGCGGCGCCGGATACGTGCGACTCAGCACGCCGGGTCCCGGCGCAGGGCCCGAGGACCCGATCGAGGCCGTCGGCTTCCCTCTTCCCCTCGAATTCTGGGATCGCGACGTCGTCTATGCGCTCGAGCGCATGTCGTCGATGGTCATCGGCCCGGGTCTGGGCCGCAGCGACGAGACCGTTGCTGCCGTGCGTTCGCTCGTGACAGGTGCGAACGTGCCGCTGGTCATCGACGGCGACGCGCTCGCAGCACTCGGTGATCGAGTGGCTCGCCACGTCGGCGCGCGATCGGCGCCGACGATCCTCACGCCCCACGACGGTGAGTTCGAGCGGCTCACCGGATCGCGGCCGTCACCCGACCGGCTGGCCGACGTCCGCGGGCTCGCGGCCGAGACAGGCGCCGTTGTCCTGTTGAAGGGACCGACCACCGTCATCGCCGCGCCCGACGGTCGGGCCCGATTCGTCACGAGCGGCGATCAACGGCTGGCCAGCGCCGGCACGGGCGACGTCCTCGCGGGGATCATCGGCGCATTCCTGGCACGCGGTGCTGAGCCACTCGACGCCGTCGCGGCCGCAGCTCATCTCCATGGTCGAGCGGGCACGCGCCGGCCCATCGGAGTCATCGCGTCAGACCTCGTCGATGTCCTCCCGGCCGTGCACGCCGAGCTCGGGGTCGACTGATGCGTCCGACGTGGGCCGACATCGATCTGGCCGCCGTGGCGCACAATGCCGCCGCGCTGCAAGCCATGGCCCATCCGGCGATGTTGTGCGCGGTGGTCAAGGCTGACGGGTACGGCCACGGTGCGGTCCCGGTCGCCCGGGCAGCAGTCGATGCCGGCGCCGACTGGCTCGCGGTCGCGACCGTCGAGGAAGGCAGGGCGCTGCGAGGCTCGGGGCTGACGACGCCCATCCTCCTGCTCTCGGAGCCGGCACCGCCCGAGATGATCGAAGTCGTCGACGCCGACCTGCGGCCCACCGTCTACACCGGTGAAGGCCTCGCAGCCGCCGCGGCCGCCGCCCAGCAGCGAGACGCTCGACTCGCCGTGCACCTGAAGGTCGACACTGGCATGCACCGTGTCGGCGCCGCTCCCGACCAGATCCCGATGCTCGCGCAGGCGATCGCCGACAAGCCATCACTCGACCTCGAGGGGGTGTGGACCCACTGTGCCGTGGCCGACGAGCTCGACAGCGGCTACACCGATGTCCAGCTCGACCGGTTCGACCGGGTCGTGGCCGAGCTGCGCGCGGCCGGTCACCATCCACGGTTGTGTCATGCCGCCAACTCGGCCGTCACGATCGCACATCCGCGTGGGCGATACGACATGGTCAGATGTGGCATCGCGCTCTACGGCGTGCCGCCCGCGGACTCGCTGCGATCCATGATCGATCTCGTGCCCGCGATGTCGGTGCGATCCCACGTCTCGATGGTGAAGACGGTCGCGGCGGGGGAGCGGGTGTCCTACGGACAGCGCTGGGAGGCGCCGGTCGACACCGTCGTGGCAACGGTGCCGATCGGGTACGCCGACGGCATCCGACGTCGGCTGAACCGCGTCGGCGGTGAGGTGCTGATCGGGGGGCGACGCCGTTCGATCGCCGGCACGGTCACCATGGATCAGCTGCTCGTCGACTGCGACGCCGACTCGACTGTGACGGCCGGCGACGAGGTCGTCCTGATCGGCCGCCAGGACGACGAGGAGATCACCGCCAACGAGGTCGCGGCCAAGCTCGACACGATCGGCTACGAAGTCGTCTGTGACATCGAGAGCAGAGTGCCGCGCCGGTATCGATGAGCGCGGGCGGGATCATCCATCGATGAGTCGGCGTCGTGTGGTGGTGGTCGAGCCGTACTACGGCGGGTCGCATCGGGCCTGGGCCGACGGCTTGGCCGCACACAGCTCACACGAGGTCCGCCTCCTCACCCATGAGGACCAGTTCTGGAGATGGCGGATGCGGGGCGGCTCGGTCACCCTCGCCGAGGCGCTCACAACCCATGTCGACCGCGTCGGTCGCCCCGACGTGCTCGTCGTGAGCGACATGGTCGACGCAGCAGCACTCCTCGGGCTGGTGCGGCGAACCATCGGCGACATCCCGGTCGGTGCGTACTTCCACGAGAACCAGCTCGTGTATCCGCTCGGGCCGACGCAGAAGCTCGACGAGGGGCTCGCTCTCGTCAACTGGAAGACGATGGTCGCCGCCGACCGCATCTGGTTCAACAGCGAGTTCCACCGGGGTGTGGTGTTCGATGCGCTCCGCGACCTGCTCGGTCGCCCCGTCGATCACCGGCACGAGCATCTCGTCGCTGGCGTCGCGGCTCGGTCTTTCGTGCTGCCCGTCGGTGTCGAGCTGGCGGATCTGGTCAGCGCACACCGCGGCCCGGCCGGGACGCCGCCACTCGTCCTGTGGAACCAGCGATGGGATCACGACAAGAACCCCGAGGCGGTGTTCAAGGCCCTGGCGAAGCTCGCAGCCGAAGGGCTCGGGTTCGAGCTGGCCCTCGCAGGCGAGAACTCACGGGTCCCCCCTCGGGAGTTCGGCCCGGTG
>JAOTZB010000408.1 GCA_029861625.1 Acidimicrobiia bacterium | reverse complement strand
GAGTGTTCTCGGTGTCGACGAGTTCACCGACGCCGCGGCGGTCGAGTTCCCGGCCCAGGCCGCGTCGTCGGTTCCGTCGATCTGCATGGGCCAGACCGATGGCGGCGTCAACATCTGGCAGTGGCGGGCCAGCGGCCAGGACGGGCTCCCCACCTCGATCGAGGACCTCAGCCCCACCGGCTACGTCGACCGCTACCCGTCCACCGAGGGCCTTTACTTCCCGGCTCGTGAGGCAGGGAACCCGGTCGCGCAGTCGAGCGCCGTGCAGGACCTGGTCGCTGTGGGGTTCGGGACCCTGACCCCGGCCGTCGATCAGGGCGTGGCCGGCATGGCGATGTGGGAGGACGACCGCTGGTCGGTCGTGTTCGCCCGCGAGCTGTCGCCCCAGGCGGCCGAGCAGGCCGAGCTCGGAGTCGGGGTGTCGGTCGACATCGCGTTCGCCGTGTGGGACGGCAGCGAAGGCGAGCGCAACGGCGTCAAGTCGGTCTCGCAGTTCGTGGTCCTCGACCTCTCGAGCGAGGGCTTCCAGCAGACCACCACGAAGCTCGTCCTCATCGCGGTCGGCGTCGTCGCCGGCCTGTTCATCCTCGTCGTCGTGGTCGGCACGGTCCTCGAACGCTCGGTGGAGCGGGCGGCTGCCGACTCGACCCCGCCGAGCTCGGCATGACCGCCACCGCCCGCCATCGCGTCACCGGGACGCCGCTGGTGTCCGCGCAGTGGCTCGCGACGGTCCTCGTGGCGGCGTCGCTGGTCGAGCTGATGATCTTGCGGGTCGGCACCCGAACCGCGATCCACATCCCGGGCCTCGAGGAGATCGCCGGGCCGTACCGAGTGTTCGCTGCGACGGGCCGACTGGCCTTCTTCGCCGCCGTGGTCCTGCTGGCCGTGCTACTGCCCTACCTCGCGCGGGAGCTGCTCGTAGCCAGGCAGTCGCACGCCGCCGCGACGCTGTCCATCTTCGTCATCTTCGCCGGCCTCGGCGCGCTGCGGGTGATCGGCAGCAACGTGATGGCTCCGGCGGTCACTGCGATCATCGCGTCGCTGGCCGTCGTTGTCCTCGGCCGTGAGCGACGTCCGCTGAACGTGGTCGTCGGCCTGTTCATCCTGGCGTACCTCGCCCACGCGTCGTACGGCATCCTCCAGAGCAGCTTCGGGGTCGAAGCCACGCGCTCGTTCCGCCGGGTGCCGCTCGCTGCAGAGCTGGTGGCGGTGCTCGCCGCAGCCGCGTCGGGTCCGCTCATGCGACGCGCCCTCGGGCTCGCGGTGGCTCCCTCACGTCGGATGATGTGGGCGAGCTTCGTGGTCGGCGTCGTCGTCACCGGCGCGATCGTCGCCAACCCGTCCACCGTGCACATCCTGATGCTGTGGAACTTCGGCTTGACCGGCTCGCTTCCCGCCGCGGCCTACGGCTTTGCCGCCGCCTCTCTCACTGTTGCGATCGCATCCAGCCTTCGAGCCGGAAGGCAGCAGCTCGCCTTGGCCCTGACGCTCCTGTTCCTCGGTGGGATGGGGCTGACGAGCACCTACCAGAGCGGGTTGGTAGTTGCCGGCCTGGGTCTGCTCGGCCTCGCGGTCGGGCGCGACAACCGGTCCGTCGACGTCGCCGGGAGCGCAGCCCGCCGCTGATCAGTAGGTCGCGCCGCCCACGGCCAAACGCTACGAAAGGCAACAGCCGGGCCATCGAGTGCAGGTCGACGTCGAGCTCATCGAACCGCTCAAAGGCTCAGGAAAGACGAAGTGCTACCAGTTCACCGCGATCGATGACTGCACCCGGCCCCGCGTACTGCGCATCTATCGCAGCCATGGGCCACACCAGCGACGGCAACCAACACTCGGTCTATCAAACCTTCTGCGGTACGTGAAGCCTGACGTTGCGACGGGCCCGACCAGTTCCGGACCAGGGCACCACGGGCTGCAACGCCACCGCGGCACCCGGTTCGGCAAGGACCAGATCGAGCACTCGTTACCCGAAGCCGACCTCTCCGGCAGTTCGATGCGCTAGGACAGCGACAATGAAGTCGGATTGGTCGGTGAGCGGGCGTAGGTCCCACGACCCCAGCTCCAGTTCCAGTTCCAACTCCCCCGCGTTCACGTCGTCTCGGAAGTGGTCGAACTCATAGCCACGTCCCGATCCGAACCCGACAACGATCCTTCCATGGAGACGCAGGTGGCGGCCCAATCGGGTAAGCACCTCCCGACGTGTGCTTGGCGCGAGGAACGGCATTACGTTCCCCGCGCACACGATCGCGTCGAATCCCTCCCCGACTCCCTTCGATGGAAGGTCGATCTCGGCGAGATCACCGACCAGCCACGTCGGACCAGGATGATCTTCTCGAGCAGCGGCGATGAGGTCCGGATCACCGTCGACGCCGACGACTGTGTGACCGGCGTCGGCCAGGAACCCACCCACCCGACCGGGTCCACAGCCGGCATCCAGTATGCGGGCACTCCGAGGCACCATCGCATCGACGAAACGGGCTTCGCCAGCCAGATCATCGCCTGCCGCTGCCATGGACCGGAAACGTTCGATATACCACCGCGAGTGGTCCGGATTCTTCGATGTCAGCTCGTCCCAACCACTACGGTCGACCAACTCATTGCTCCGTTTCCATCTACCTTGTCGCACGTCATCCTATGGATGCCCGCCTATCGCGTTTGCGGTCGTTCGGCGACGTCCGTTCCGTCGAGGCTGAAAGTTGTGTAGGTGCCGAAGGGGCCGGCGTCGGTCTCGGTTCGTTGCCATCCGAACACCTCGCTGAAGAAGGGCCCGCATTTCTCGGGTTCTTCTGTCACGAGTTCGTTCCAGATGAAGGTGCCGTGGTTGGTCATGGTGAGTCCTCGGTTGTGATGGCGACGTCTCCAAGCTGGAGGTCGAAATGGTTGGCGATGCGGTGGGCCTCGTTGGCGAGCTCGTCAGCGGCCCAGGCGGCTGGGCGCCTGAACATGCCGATGGTCAGGTCGATGGTGTGTTTCTTTCGCCTGTAGCGCCAGGTGCCGGTGACTTGGCCGTTGACGAGAACGGCGGCTTCGACTCT
>JAOTZB010000407.1 GCA_029861625.1 Acidimicrobiia bacterium | reverse complement strand
GCTTGGGCCACATCGAGACGCATTCCACACACCGGATCGAAGGCGAACTGGCCATCGTGGCCGCACAGGTCGACCTCGAAGAGCTCGAATTCCTCGGGGAAGCCCCGGATCGACCGGGACCCGAGCGGCGAGACGACAAACCCGGCCGCCGAGCCCTGCAGCGCGATCCCGCGTGTCACGACCATCGAGGCGGGCTCGGCGAGTGCGGCGATCCTCGAGGCAAGGTTCACGATCGAGCCGTAGATGTCGCCGTCCCGCTCCACCACGGCGCCGAATGCACCACCACAGCGCGCGTCGAGCCCCGAATCGAGCTCGTGCAGGCCTTCGACGATGGCGGCGCTGCACTCGAGCGCCGCCGCCGGATCGTCGGCCGCGAACAGCACACCGTCTCCGAGGGTCTTCACGACTCGGCCTCGCTCGGTCAGCGCCGTTCGAGCCACAGCTTCGAGCGCGGCCGCGGCATCAGCACCGGCGAGATCTCCATGAGCAACGGTGAGCGAAGTGAACCGGACGAGGTCGACGAAGACGACGGCAAGGTGCGGCGGCGTCACCGGAGCTGCCCGAGTCGTTCTCGGTACTCCTCGGTGGAGATCTCACCTCTGGCGTATCGCTCGGCGAGGATCTCCCTCGCGCGGTCCGATGGATCCGGCCGCTCCGGAGGCCGCCCGACGCTGACGCGTACCACCCACACGATGAGCACGGTGACGAGGACCATCATCGCCAGGCCCATGACCCACATCCACCCGCCACCCCAACCATCCATGTGTCCCCAGCCGTCGTACCCCGCGACGACCGAAGGAAGCCCGTTCACGACATTGTCTCCCGCGCGATGAAGTGACATCGTCATCACGCCGCGGGGCGACAGCTGATCGCAGTCTCGCTCGTGATCGTCGGCGCCAGCGGTTCGGGGCGAAGATCGAGGCGGCGCAGCAGCTGGGCGTTGGCGGCGACGATGATCGTCGATGCACTCATCGCGAGCGCGGCAGCGGCCGGTGGCAGGTTCAGCCCGGCAAAGGCGAAAGCCCCGGCCGCGATCGGGATCGCCAGGATGTTGTAGGCCGTGGCCCACACCAGGTTCTGGATCATCTTGGCGTAGGTGGCCGCGGAGAGATCGATGACTCCGGTGACGCTGCGCGGGTCGCTCGAGGCGAGCACGACACCTGCGGACTCGATCGCCACGTCGGTGCCGGCTCCGATGGCGATCCCCACATCGGCACGGGCCAGGGCCGGGGCGTCGTTCACCCCGTCGCCGACCATGGCGACCCGCAGGCCCCGCTCCTGGAGCTCGGTCACCTTGGAATCCTTGTCCTGGGGCAGCACCTCGGCGAAGACCTCGTCGATGCCCAGCTCGGCCGCGACGCCGTCGGCGACCTGCCGAGCGTCGCCGGTGATCAACACGACCTGCTTCCCACGGGCGTGGAGGGCCTCGACCGCAGCCGCCGACTCGGGCCGGATCTCGTCGGCCAGGGTCAATGCTCCGACGACGACGTCGTCTCTCGTCACGTAGAGGACCGAGCCGCCCCGCTGACGCCACCGGTCGGTGGTCTCGGTCAGGGCTGCCGGTTCGTCGAGGCCGAGATGATCGAGGAGCGCCGGTCCGCCGACGGCGACGCGGTGCCCTTCGACGCTGGCGGCCACTCCTCGGCCGGTGAGCGCATCGAAGTCGTCGGCCATCGGGATGTCACCCCGGGACCTGGCAGCAGCGACGATGGCCCGAGCAATCGGGTGCTCGCTGTCGACCTCGGCTGCAGCGGCGAGCGCCAGCGCCCGATCAGCGGTCTGGCCGTTGACGCCGACGTGGTCGATGACGGCATGGTTGCCCTTGGTGAGGGTGCCGGTCTTGTCGAAGAGCACGGCGTCCACGGTCCTCATCCGCTCGAGCGCCAGTCGGTCCTTCACGAGGATGCCGGCTCGGGCAGAGCTCGCGGTCGAGATCGAGATCACCAACGGAATCGCCAGGCCGAGCGCATGCGGGCAGGCGATGACCAACACGGTCACCGTTCGGATGACGCCCTCGGCGCCGTCCCCCGCAAGGACCCACACGATCAGCGTGCCGACCGCGACGGTGGTGGCCAGATAGAAGAGCGCGGCAGCAGCGCGGTCGGCCAGCGCCTGGGTGCGCGACTGCGACTGCTGGGCGGCGGCAACCATGCGCTGGATTCCGGCCAGCGCGGTGTCGTCGCCAACGGCGTCGACTCGCACCCGCACCGACGAGTCGGTCGACACGGTGCCGGCAACGACACGGTCGCCCTCGCGCCGGTGAACCGGACGGGACTCGCCGGTGATCATCGACTCGTCGAAGGATGCATCGCCCGCGGCCACCACCCCGTCGGCCGGTACCCGACCGCCCGGTCGTACCAACACCACATCACCGGGTGTCAGCTCCGACGCCGCGACCTCCTCGGTGCCGCTCTCGGTGACGCGCTCCGCGGTGTCGGGCAACAGCTCGACCAACGCTGCCAACGCGCCCTGGGCCTGACCGATCGCCTTCATCTCCTGCCAGTGGCCGAACAGCATGACCGTGATCAACGCGGCCAGCTCCCACCAGAAGTCGAGATCGCCCCAACCGAGCGAGCTGGCCAGCGACGAGACATGGGCGACCGTGATCGCCAGCGCTATGAGCAACATCATCCCCGGCACGCGCTGTCGGATCTCGGTCACGGCACCGGCCAGGAACGGGCGGCCTCCCCACAGATAGATCACCGTGCCGAGCACCGGGGGTATCCAGTCGGTCCAACCTGCCTCGATCGAGTACCCGAACCAGTCCTGGATCTGGGACGAGAACGCGAGCACCGGCACCGCGAGCAGCAGGTTCCACCAGAAGAGCCGACGGAACATGGCGGGGTCGTGGCCGGCGTGTTTGTCGTGGCCCTGGTGTCCGTCGGCGTCGTGGGCAGCTGTGGGAGGCTCCTGCCGGTGCTCGTCGTGGGAACCGTGATCAGCGCTCTCGATGGCTGTCATGCGAGCCCCCTGGTCGTGTCGGCGCGATCGTCGGTCGGTCGCCATGCCTCGGTTGTACACCTTCCAGCCGACTAGAAGGTCAAGGGCCGAGAT
>JAOTZB010000099.1 GCA_029861625.1 Acidimicrobiia bacterium | reverse complement strand
GAGCTCGTCGATCACCACGTAACGCAGGCGGCGCAGGAACGTGGCCCAGCGTCGGTGGTTGGGGAGCAGACCACCGTGCACCATCTCGGGATTGGTGAGCACGATGTTGGCGTGGGTGCGAACCCAGGCCCGATGATCCCTGTCGGTGTCGCCGTCGTAGGTCGCAGCCACGACGTGCGGGAACCGATGATGGCCGATGGCGCGGAGCTGGTCGTTGGCGAGGGCCTTGGTGGGGAAGAACAGCAGCGCCGATGCCGGACGGACCGGATCGGCGATCGCATCGGCGATGGGCGCCTGGTAGCAGAGCGACTTGCCCGATGCGGTGCTGGTGGCGACGACGACCGAGCTGCCATCTCGGACCAGGTCGATCGCCTCGGCTTGATGGGTCCAGAAGGCCGGCATCTCGAGCCGCTCGGCGACCTCGGGGCGAAGCGCGGTGGCGAGATGGGTGGTGCGCTCGGGGCGGGCCGGGAGGTGTTCGACGTGGACCACTCGGCCGTCGGCTGCCAGCCGGGCGAGGAGCTCGCCGATGGGATCGTCGCCGAGACTCTCGTCGGGCGCGACGGGATCGGTGAGGTCGATGAGATCGGGATCGACGGCTACGGGCGCCATCCACAGAGCCTAGAAGTTTCACGCGTGGAGTTACAGGGGTGTCGTGAGAATCGCGAACGTGGCGTTCGCCCTGCGGCGCGGTCGGCTCGGCTCTGCGAGAATGGCCGGTCGTTCCCGCCGGCTCGGATAGCGTGACCGCAGGGTGAAGGAGGTCCGGTGCAACTCGGCTTGCAAGCACTGCAGCGAGACCAGTGGACCGTGCTCCACGTTGCCGGCGAGATCGACATGGCCACCTCGCCCGAGCTTCGCCAGCGCGTCGTCAGCCTGGTCGCCGAGGGTGCCAACTACGTGATCATCGACCTGAGCGCGGTCGGATTCTGCGACTCGACCGGGCTCGGCGTCCTCGTCGCAGTCGTGAAACGGGTCCGGACCAACGGCGGTGACCTGCGGGTGGTCACCGACGATCCGCGCATGATCGATCTCTTCGAGCTCACCCGCCTCGACCGTGTCTTCGGCGTCTTCCACCGGGTCGACGACGCCGTGGCGGCACCGATCGGAACGGAGCGCGACGCAGATGACCGCTAGGTTCGATGTCGAGCTCGAGATCCCGGCCCGGTCCGAGTACCTCTCGTTGGTTCGAGCGATCGTCTCGACGGCAGCTGCGCTCGATCCCCGACTCCGCGAGCAGCGAATCGAGGACCTCCGCCTGGCCGTGTCCGAGGCCACGACCAACGCCATCGAGGCCCACGCCGAGCTCGGCAGCTCGGAACGGATCGTCGTGCGCTGCAACCTCGGCGAGGATCGCGTCGAGGTCGAGGTCCGCGACAACGCCGAGGGGTTCTCGCCGGCCGACCTGACCCCGCACCCGCCCGCGGCCGACCCGGAGAGACTCGAATACGAGCGAGGGCTCGGCATCCCCCTGATGCGCATCCTCGCCGATGAACACGAGATCACGACGGGCGCCGAAGGCACGTCGGTGCGGCTGGTCGTCTACACGACCCCGCCCCAGGGCGAGACGAGGCCGACCGTCGAATGAGCCATCCCGCCCAGGGCCCCGACACACTGCCGAAGCCGGCCGAGCTGCTAGCGCTGCACGGCGTCAGCGCCGAGCTGTTCGACCTGCTCCGACGCTGGTTCGACGTCGGTCCGTCGGTGGTGCTCGATCTGCGCGAGATCGACTCCGCGGTGGTCGAGCTGGGCGATCCGCAGATGATCGCCGCGGTGGCCATGAGGAAGCTCCAGGCCATGAATCTGATCGCGACACCGGGTGTGCTGACGGCCACCGATGTCGTCGTCGCAATGGTCAACGACTTGAATCGTGCCCTCATCCAGGCGCCGAGCATGTACCTGAACCTGCGAGCCGAGACCACCGACTGGGATCAGGCGTTCGAAGCGCTCGACGACCTCGACGCCGACGCCCCGGCCGAAGCATCGGCCACCGACCCCGAGATCGAACGATTCGAGGAGCTGCACGGGCTGCTGCACGACGCACTGATCGCCGTCATCGAGGCGTCCGACGGCGAGATCCGCTACTTCAGCTGAGCCTTCGTTGACGGCGAATCGACTCGTGTCCATGATCACCGTTCGGGGTCGGCGCGTTGCTAGCGTGAGGCCCGCTGATGGCTGAGCGAACTTCGAACATCTCCAAAATCACCTGGCTCGGGAGCGACCAACGACTGGCGCGGAATCTCGGTCGCCCGATCAACCGGTTCTTCCACGTCGAGGCCGCCGGCGGCATCGTCTTGTTGGTCGCGACCGCGATCGCGTTGATCTGGGCGAACTCCCCGTGGTCCGACAGCTACCACGAGCTGTGGGAGTCCCAGATCGAGCTGCACATCGGCGACATCGACGTCTTCGCCAAGGCCGGGCTCGAGCACTTCACGCTCGAGGAGTTCGTGAACGATGCACTCATGGCGATCTTCTTCTTCGTCGTCGGGCTCGAGATCAAACGCGAGCTGGTAACGGGTCAGCTCCGCAATCGCCGCGACGCCGCCCTCCCGGCGATCGCCGCGCTGGGCGGCATGGTCGTGCCTGCGGCACTGTTCGCGATCGTCAATGCCGGCGGCGACGGCTCGGCCGGCTGGGGCATCCCCATGGCCACCGACATCGCGTTCGCAGTGGGCGTGGTGTCCCTCCTCGGCGACCGGATCCCCCGCAGCCTCAGGGTGTTCCTGTTGTCGTTGGCGATCGTCGACGACATCGGAGCCATCTTGGTGATCGCCGTCTTCTACACCAACGAGCTGTCGATCGAGTGGCTGGTGACCGCGCTGGCGCTCGCAGCGGTCACCTACGCGATGCGTGAGGCCCGCATCTGGTACATCCCGCTGTACGTCGTCGTCGGCGCCTTCTTCTGGTGGGCGACGTTCAAATCGGGAGTCCACGCAACCATCGCCGGTGTGACGCTCGGGTTGATCACACCGGCGCGACCTATCCAGACCGACGAGCAGGCACGCGAGGTCGCCACCTGGCTGCGCGACAAGGGCGAGGTCTTCACGGCCGATGTGCGCTTCGCGGCGTTCCACCTGCGCGAGTCCGTTTCGGTCGCAGAGCGGCTCGAGACCGCGATCCACCCGATCTCGAGCTACCTGATCATTCCCATCTTCGCGCTCGCCAACGCCGGCATCGAGCTGTCGACCGACTCGTTGTCCGACGCGACGGGCTCGGCCGTGACCTTCGGGGTGATCCTCGGACTCGTCTTCGGCAAGACCATCGGCGTCACGCTGTTCTCCTACATCGGCGTGCGTTCAGGCATCGCCGCGTTGCCGCGCGGGGTCACGTGGCGTCACCTGACCGGACTGGCGATGCTCGCCGGCATCGGGTTCACGGTCTCGATCTTCGTGTCCGGGCTCGCGTACGACGATCCGCTGCTCGACGATCAGGCCAAGATCGGCATCCTGGTGGCGTCGGCGATCGCCGCGATCGCCGGGACTGCAATCCTGAGCGGCGCAGCGCGCGCCGGTTCGCACAGCACCGACTAGGACCCGGCAGGTGGGCGAACGCCCCGACCCGTCCCGCGCTCGGCGTCGCCTGCCGCTACCGTGCCCGTCTGGCGCCCTCTGTGGCCCGCCGCGACATTGCCTGCCCCCTTCTCGTTAGTTGCTGATCGTGCCCACTGCCCTCGTCATCGTCGAGTCCCCCGCAAAGGCCAAGACCATCGCCGGATTCCTCGGCGATGGATTCGCCGTTGAATCGTCCATCGGTCACATCCGCGACCTGCCGCGAAGCGCCGCCGATGTTCCGGCCGCGTACAAGGGGGAGAAATGGTCACGGCTCGGCATCGACGTCGACAACGACTTCAAGCCGCTCTACGTGGTGTCGCCGGACAAGAAGGACCAGATCAAGAAGCTTCGCAGCCTCCTGAAGGAGGCCGACCAGCTCTACCTCGCGACCGATGAGGACCGCGAGGGTGAGGCCATCGCATGGCATCTGCTCGAGGTGCTCGCACCCGGGCCCCAGATCGAGGTCAGGCGCATGGTGTTCCACGAGATCACCGCGGCCGCCATCCAGCAGGCCATCGAGTCGCCCCGCGAGCTCGACCGTCGCCTCGTCGACGCGCAGGAGGGCCGACGCATGCTCGACCGGCTCTACGGCTACGAGGTCTCGCCTGTTCTGTGGAAGAAGATCATGCCGCGGCTGTCGGCCGGTCGGGTGCAGAGCGTCGCAACCCGCATCGTCGTCGAGCGCGAGCGCGAGCGCATGCAGTTCGTCGCGGTCGACTACTGGGGCCTCACAGCCATGTTCTCGACTCGAGGCGACGTCCCCGAGGGTGAACCGCGGTCGTTCTCGGCCACGCTCCAGAGTGTCGACGGCAGACGCCTCGCGACCGGCCGAGACTTCTCCAATGACGGCCGGCTCGAATCCGACGACGTCACCGTGCTCGACGAGGCCGCGGCAACGGCGCTGGTCGGAGCACTCGACGAATCCGACTACTCGGTGTCGTCGGTCGAGTCGAAGCCGTACCGCCGCCGTCCCGCGCCACCGTTCATCACGTCGACGTTCCAGCAAGAGGCCGGCCGAAAGCTCCGACTCTCCTCCGCGATGGCGATGCGCGCCGCCCAGGGACTGTACGAGAAGGGCTACATCACCTACATGCGAACCGACAGCACGACGCTGTCGGACACCGCGCTGACCGGCGCCCGGTCCGAGATCCGCGAACGGTACGGGGCCGACTTCCTCCCCGACGCACCGCGGCACTATGCCAAGAAGGTCAAGAACGCCCAGGAGGCCCACGAGGCGATCCGTCCGGCTGGGGACCGCTTCCGGTCGCCCGACCAGGTCCGGGGCGAAGTCCCGAAGTCCGAGGCCGATGTGTACGAGCTGATCTGGAAGCGCACGATCGCCTCCCAGATGACCGATGCGACCGGTGAGACCGTGCAGGTCAAGGTCGGCGCACGCACGTCCGACAACCGATCGACCGAGTTCGGCGCGAGCGGGACCGTCATCACCCACCAGGGCTTCCGGCGGGCGTACGTCGAGGACACCGACGAGCCCGATCGCGGCGAGGACGAACGTCGCCTCCCGCCGGTCGGCGAGGGCGATCGCGTCGACGCAGGTGACCTCACCGCCGCAGGACACACGACCCAGCCGCCGGCGCGGTACACGGAGGCGTCGCTGGTGAAGCGCCTCGAAGAGCTCGGGGTGGGGCGGCCGTCGACGTACGCGTCGATCATGGGGACCATCCAGGACCGCGGCTACGTATGGAAGAAGGGCTCGGCTCTCGTCCCGACCCTCACCGCTTTCTCGGTGGTAACGCTGCTCGAGAGCCACTTCCCGAACCTGGTCGACTACGCCTTCACCGCTCGGATGGAAGACGACCTCGACGGCATCGCCAACGGAACCGGTGAGGCCATCCCGTGGCTGCGCGCCTTCTATTTCGGCGGCGACGACGACATGGGTCTCAAACAGAAGGTGGACGAGCGGCTCGGCGACATCGATGCCCGCGCCGTCAACTCGATCCCGCTCGGAGTCGACGCCAACGGCGAGGCGATCGTCGCGAGGGTCGGCAAGTACGGGCCCTACGTGCAGCGGGGCGAGGACAGCGCGAGCATTCCGGACGACCTCGCTCCAGACGAGCTCACCATCGAGCGTGCCATCGAGTACATCGAGGCACCGAGCGGGGACCGGGCGCTCGGCAACGATCCCGAGACAGGGAAGCCGGTGTTGGCGAAGGCCGGCCGCTTCGGTCCGTACGTGCAACTCGGCGAGTTCGACGACGACTCCGACGAGAAGCCCAAGACCGCCTCGCTGTTCTCGACCATGGATCTCGAGTCGGTCACGCTCGCTGACGCGCTCCAGCTGTTGCAGCTGCCGCGTGTCGTCGGTGTCGACCCGGCAGATGGCGTCGAGATCACGGTGCAGAACGGCCGGTACGGGCCCTACCTCAAGAAGGAAAAGGACAGTCGCAGTCTCGAGACCGAGGGTCAGCTGTTGACCATCACGCTCGAGGAATGCCTCGAGATCCTCTCGAAGCCGAAGACCAGACGGGGCCAGACCCCCAAGGCACCGCTGCGCGAGCTGGGAGTCGACGCGGTGTCGGGAAGCCCGATGATCGTCAAGGACGGGCGGTTCGGCCCGTATGTCACCGACGGCGAGGTGAACGCGTCGCTGCGCAAGGGCGACACTGTCGAGGAGCTGAGCGACGAACGAGCTGCCGAGCTGCTCCAGATGCGGCGTGACAAGGGTCCGGCGAAGAAGAAGGCCGCGAAGAAGACGGCGTCTGCCAAGAAGAAGGCCACGACGAAGAAGAAGGCCGCGAAGAAGACGGCCGCCTCGAGAAAACCACCGAGCTCGTAGCGACACGGCGACGAGGCGAAGAGCGAGCCGAGTGCTGTGACCACCGAACCCGACGCCGACGACTCGCATCGCCGTGTGGTCGAGGCCCACACGGCCGTGGCCACGACGGCCTGGGTCGAGAGCGTGTTCGGATCGATCGGGTTCTTCCGCCTGTGGATCGTTCAGCTGGTCTCGGCCACCGGTGACTGGCTCGGTTTCCTCGCCATCGTTGCCGCCGCGACCCGGGTAGGCGGCGGATCGCCCGAGGCGGCGGTGGGGCTCGTCGTGTCGGCCCGGATCATTCCCGGACTCTTCTTCGCCCCCGTCGCCGGGATGCTCGTCGATCGGTGGAACCGCAAGCACATCCTCATCACCTGCGACCTGGCGCGGGCCGCCATCATGCTCTACCTGCCGTTCGTCGATCAGGTGTGGCAGCTGGTGCTCGCCTCGCTCGCGCTCGAGGCGTTCACCCTGTTGTGGTCACCGGCGAAGGAGTCGATCGTCCCCGACCTCGTGCCGAAACACATGCTGACCCGTGCGAACTCGCTGTCGTTCGCGGCAGCGTACGGGACCTTCCCGATCGCCGCCGGCATGTTCTGGGCGCTCGGTCGAGCTGCGGCCGGCATGGCCGACTGGCCCGGTGCCGAGAATCTCCGAATCGACCAGGAGGCGCTCGCGTTCTATGTCGACGCTGTCACCTTCACGGTCGCAGCACTGCTGATCTGGACCATCCACATCCACGTGCGCTCGCGGGACGAACGTTCGAGATCGGTCGCCGGTGGCGACATCGATTCGCTGCAGGCGTTCCATGAGCTCCGCGAGGGTTGGCGGTTCATCTTCATCAACCCCATCGTCCGAGCCGTCATGGTCGCGCTCGCGACCGGGCTGATCGGCGGCGGCATGCTGATTCCGCTCGGGCCGGTGTTCGCGCAGGAGGTGCTCGGCGAGGATCCGGCTGCCGGGTATGCGTTCCTGCAGACAGCCCTCGGCATGGGCGTCGCGGTCGGCGTCCTCGCGCTCTCGATAACCCAGAAGCACATTCGCAAGATGCGACTGTTCGTGCTGTCGGTGTTCGGCTCGGGGCTGTCGCTCATGTTGGCCGCCTCCATGACTCGGTCCTGGGCCGCCGCCAGCCTCGTGGGTCTGCTCGGCGTGTTCGCCGGCGCGATCTACATCCTCGGGTTCACCCTGTTGCACGAGCATGTCGACAAGGATCTTCGCGGTCGGATCTTCGGGGCGTTGCACACAATCGTGCGCCTGTGCCTGATCATTGCGCTGTCTCTCGGGCCCTTCATGGCGGCATTGCTCGACGGGATGAGCGACCAGTTCTTCGACGGTCGTATCGATGTGTTCGGCACCGAGGTGTTCATTCCCGGCGTCCGGCTCACGCTGTGGTTGGCGTCGCTGATCATGTTCGCGGCGGCGGTCCTGGCGCTCGTGTCGGTGCGGTCGATGAGGTCATCGGCGCCCGAAGGTGCCATCGTCGACGAGGGGGCAACGAGCGGATGACGAACGTGCCGGAGCGAGGCCGATTCGTCGTCTTCGAGGGCCCTGATGCCTCGGGAAAGACGACCCAGGCCCGACGTCTCGCCGAGCGCCGCGGCGCATTGTTCACGCGCGAGCCCGGTGGGACGAGGATCGGGGAACAGATCCGAGACCTGCTGCTTGACCCGACCAACGCCGAGATGGCCGATCGCACCGAAGCGCTGCTGTACGCCGCGGCCAGGGCCCAGCACGTCGCCGAGGTGATCGAGCCCAACCTGGCCGCGGGGTGCGATGTGGTCTGCGACCGGTTCGTCGCCTCGTCGCTCGCGTATCAAGGTGTCGGCCGGGAGCTCGGCATCGACCAGGTCGGCGGTCTGTCGATCTTCGCGACGGCCGGGCTGATGCCCGACCTGGTCGTGCTCGTCGAGGTGGCGGTCGATGTCAGCCTCGAGCGACTCGACGGGAACCACGACCGGCTCGAGCGAGAAGGCGTCCGGCTGCTCGATCAGGTCAACGATGCCTATCGCCGCCTCGCCGCTGCGGACCCTGATCGATGGGCCATCGTCGACGGCCACGGATCGGTCGACGATGTCGCGGTCAGGATCGATGCCGTGGTGGAGGACCGGCTCGGGTGGTGACGCTCGGGTCTCTCGGCCTCGCTGCCGTCATCGGCCAGGAGGCCGCAGTGCACAGGCTCACCGCTGCTGCAGCCAAGCCCGTCCATGCGTACCTCTTCCTCGGTCCGCGCGGCAGCGGCCGGTTGACGGCGGCCAGGGCATTCGCCGGTGAGGTGCTGGCGGCCGAGGGCGATTCCAGCGCTGCGCAACGGCACCGCGATCTTGCCGCGGCGGGCCGGCATCCCGATGTCTTCGAGTTCGATCCGCAAGGGCGTACCCTGCGCGTCGGTGAGGCCGAACAGCTGACGGTCGAGGCGTCGCGTAGCCCGGTCGAAGGTCCACGCAAGGTATTGATCTGCCGGCGGTTCCACACCGCTGAGCCCATTGCTGCGGCGAGTCTGCTGAAGACCATCGAGGAGCCGCCGGCCACGGCGATCTTCGTCCTCTTGGCCGAGGAGGTGCCGCCGGAGCACATCACCGTCGCCTCGAGATGCACCGTGATCGAGTTCGGGCCCGTGCCCGACGACCTCGTGTACGAGTGGCTCGTCGGCCAGGGCGCCGACGCCGACAAGGCAACCGCGGCATCTGTGGCGGCCCAGGGCAATCTCGATCGGGCCCGGCTCCTGCTCGATGACCCCGACGTCGCCTCTCGTCATGCCATGTGGGCCGGAGCGATCGACCGGCTCGACGGGACCGGCCACACGGTCACGGTGCTGGTGGACGAGATCCGGGCCGCCATCGACGACGCGCAGGCACCGCTCGATCGCCGACATGGGGCCGAGGCCGCGGACCTCGCGGCTCAGGAGGAGCAGCTCGGGGTCAAGATCACTGCCCGCAAGGACATCGAGGCCAGGCAACGGCGCGAGGCCCGTCGCCTCCGCGACGACGAGCTGCGGTTCGGATTCGCGACGCTCGCGGCGCGATACCGGGATCGGCTGGAAATGGCCGGCGCGGCCGACGCGGTCCCCGCCCTCGGCGCGCTGCGGGAGGCGACGGAAGCCCTCGTGCGGAATCCCAACGAGGCGCTGTTGCTCCAACGGCTGTTCCTCGCGCTGGCGCCCAGCTAGCCGGTCGTACCGTCGTCGTGCCGTGGGTCGAAGCCAGGTTCCGAGTTGATAGCTTTACCGGAACGCCCGAGTAGCTCAGTCGGCAGAGCGATTCACTCGTAATGAATAGGTCAGGAGTTCGATTCTCCTCTCGGGCTCTCCACCGACACGACCAAGCCCCGCAGTCCCCGCGGGTGATCCGTCGGGCTCGCCGCCATAGCCTGTGGGCATGAGCTCAGCGGTGCACCAGACGGTGGCACTCGGCAACCAGTGGCCCACGCTCGACCCGTTCCTCTTCTGCGCCCACCACCGCGACAGCTATCCGGCCGGCAACGACCAGCTGGGTCCGGCCGCAGGACTGACCGGTCGCCACATCGGCCAGGACTTCGACGACATCGATGGCTGGAACATGTACCACGGGTCGATCGTCCCCGGATTCCCCCAGCACCCACACCGAGGGTTCGAGACCATCACCTACGTGCGCGAGGGCCTCATCGACCACAGCGACTCGCTCGGCGCCACGGCCCGCTTCGGACGGGGCGATACGCAATGGCTCACCGCGGGCGGTGGGATCCAGCACTGCGAGATGTTCCCCCTCGTCGACCCCGACGCCCCCAATCCGCTGCACCTCTTCCAGATCTGGCTGAACCTCCCGGCCGCCGACAAGCTGGTCGAGCCGTACTTCACGATGCAGTGGGGGTACAGCCAGCCCCGACTCGAGTTCACGGACGACGGTGGCAACAAGACAGCGGTCACGGTCGTCGTCGGCGCACTCGACGGTCACCGGTCCCCGCCGCCGCCTCCCAGCTCGTGGGCCTCACGACCCGAGGCCGACGTCGGCATCTGGCACATTCGACTGGAGCCCGGGGCGACATGGTCTCTGCCGGCCGCCGTCGGCCGCGATACTGCTCGCACGCTGTACGTGTTCGAGGGCGGCCCGATCCGGATCGACGGGTCGGACATCGGCATCGACACGGCTGCAGTCGTGGCTGCCGGATCCGACCTGCAGTTGACGGACAGCGGCGAGGGCACCGAGGTGTTGATGTTGCAGGGCCGGCCGATCGGCGAGCCGGTCGCGAAATACGGGCCGTTCGTCATGAACACACGAGCCGAGATCCAGCAGGCGATCGAGGACTACCAACGGACTCAGTTCGGCGCGTGGCCATGGCTGAGCCCGGATCCGGTACACCCTCGCTCGAAGGGTCGATTCGCGATCCACGCCGACGGACACGTCGACATGATCGACGAGCCCGCCGGCTGAGCCCGATCGGCGACCCGGTGCGAGGTGGACGATCGTTCCCGCTAGGGTCCGACCGATGGCAGATCAGGCCGACTTCGCCGATCAGGCGATGGAGTACATGGACCAGCTCTACTCGACCGCGCTCCGCATGACCCGCAATCGCGCCGACGCCGAGGACCTCGTCCAGGAGACCTACCTCAAGGGGTACCGCGGATTCAGTGGCTTCACCGAGGGAACGAACCTCCGGGCGTGGCTGTTCCGCATCCTCACGAACACCTACATCAACTCGTATCGCAAGAAGCAGCGCCGGCCGAGCGAGACCGACCTCGAAGACGTCGAGGACCTCTACCTGTACCGTCGCCTCGGTGGCGCCGAGCAGGCTGCCCTGAGCCGAAGTGCCGAAGAAGAGCTCATGGATCACCTCACCGACGGAAGGATCCGCGATGCCATCGAGGCGCTGCCCGAGCAGTACCGCCTGGCGGTGCTGTTGGCCGATGTCGAGGGCTTCGCCTACAAGGAGATCGCCGAAATCCTCGACATTCCGATCGGCACGGTGATGAGTCGTATCCATCGGGGAAGAAAACAGCTGCAGAAGCAGTTGATGGAGTTCGGCGAGCGTCGGGGTTACGTCGATACCCCGGACACTGCCGACATCGACACGTCGACCGATGAGGTCGCCACTGCCGTGGAGGGATCGTGAACAACCAGTGTCCCGGAGTGCCAGAACAGTGCGACCACGCCAGGCAGGTCATCGGTGCGGCGCTCGACGGCTTCGTCGGC
>JAOTZB010000406.1 GCA_029861625.1 Acidimicrobiia bacterium | reverse complement strand
AACACCCCGACCAGGGCGATAGTTGGAAGCAGCACCGCGAGAACCAGGAGCATCGCACCCAGGAGTGAATCGAGAGCGGAGTCGGATTCGTCTTTGTCCTGCTCGACGACCACCGCCCAGTCCAGCCCGCTGACCCGCACTGGCCCTGACGCGGCCAGGGTCTTCGTCCCTAGGTAGTTCGTCACGGTGCCGACGAACTCGCGATCGTCGAGGCCGGCGCTGACGGCCGCGTTGTCAACCTCCTGCAACAGGACGGGTGACCCGATGGTCTTGATCAAATCGGCGGCATTCTGGTCGCCATACCGGTCGAGGTACTGGCGCAGGTAGTCGTCGGGATCCTCGAGCCAGGCTCGCGAATCGGACCGGAGAGTTCGGTCGGGGCCGACGACGTAGCTCTCGCCCGTGTCGCCGAGACCGAGCAGCGTCCAGTCGAGCCCGGCCGTCATCATGGCGGTCAACACGTCGACGGGCACCTCGGTGACGACCGCCCCGATGACGTGCGACCCCGATCGAACGGCCGCGCCGAGGAAGAAGACCGGCTCGCCCTGCGTCGGGATGTAGAAGAACGTGTCGGACACCACGGTGTCACCGACCGCGACGCTGCTGAGTTGATCGAGCACCTGTCCTAGCCCATCATCGGCATAGGGCCCGTCCAGCCCGTTGGTTCCCGTGTCGATCCGTTTCTTGGTCGAGTACACGACGTCGCCAGTGTCGGCATCGATCAGGAGCAGGTCGGACATGCGGGCGTTCTCCATCAGCGCGCTGAGCAGCGGGTGGTGATCCGCATGCGCAGCGCTATAGCCCGACCCGTCGCCGGCGTCGTCGAGCCGGTCGCGCTCGTCGAACCCGTGTGGATTCTCGACGATGTACCGCTGCTGGACGTACCGGCCCGCCGCGGAGGCCGGGACGAGGTCGTTCGACGCGATGTCGACGCCGGCGGCCACGATTGGGGGCAACACCTCGCCGCCGTAGATCGTGGTGAGGTCGGCAACCTGATCGGGTGTGATGTCCTCGTCGAGTTGGCGGAACTCCGCCGACAGGTCGGTGAGTGCGTCGCCAACGCTCGGGTTGGTGGCCATGGCCGAAACCCGTGATTTGAGGCGCTCGATACCGATCTCGAGGGCTTGGACCCGGGTGTCTCGCACTCCGGCAAGCTGTGACTCGATGCTTTCGCTGATCAGCAGCCGGGCGAAGATGTAGTTCACACCCGCAAGCAGCAGCACCGAGACCAGGGCGACGCCGACGAGCGTGGTGGCAATGCGACGCCGGATGCTGGAGCTCCGAGAACGGCTCACGAGTCGTCGGCCTGCGTCGGAGTGGTGTCGGCGCCGGGTGAAAGCTCGTCTGCCCGGCCACGGCCCAGGCGTCGGAGGACGCGCTCGATCCGGCGCCGCCGAGTCACCGCAAGCTGCTCGAGCACCGCCGCAAGATCCGGAGCGAGCGACATGGCGCGGGCGGCGGCCTCCGGCGAGATCTGCACCACCTCACAATCGGTCACAGCAACCACGAGTGCGGCTCGGTCGGTCTCGGACGGCTCATCGAGCACTCCGAAGACCTCGCCCACCTCGATGTCGAGCACATCGAGATCCTCGGAGCCGTCTCGCCGGAGCACCAGGCGGGCGCGGCCTTCGTGCAACAGCAACAGGTTGCGCTGTTCACCCTCTGCGATGACCGTCTCGCCCCGCTGGTACTGGCCGACGGACGCGGCAGCCGCGAGATGGTCGAGCACGTCGTCGTCCAATTCGGCGAAGAGCGGCGCGTCGACGATACGCCGGCGGATTTCGACCGACGTGATCTGGCTTTCGATAGCCGTCTGGGCGCCGTCGAACAGGTAGAGGTCCTGTGCGGGGTTGGGGAGCGGGACGTCGTGGCGGTAGGACATGTACCAGACCAGGGCGCCGAAGTCCCCTTGCACACGGGGGGCGATCGTGTAGTCGTCGACCCACATGTATGCCTGGTAGTCGACGACGGGATCGGCGATCTGAACGACCCGGACGAACGGTGGCGGGTCCTTGAGGACACCGGGGGTCGACCGGGCGGCATCGAGCAGCATTTCCTTGGCCGCGGTCGGGGTTGCCGTTCTTTCGATCTGAACGGGGACCTTTACGCGGTGCAGCCGCTTCGGTTGGTCGTAGTTTGTGATCGTCGCGTGGGCGAGCTGCCCGTTCGGGATCACGACGAGGTCGCCGTTGCGGTCCTCGATGCGAGTGGCGCGCCAGTTGACGTCGATTACGCGGCCCTCAATATCCTCGGATTCGATCCAGTCGCCGGTACTGAAGGGTTGGTCAGCGAGCAAGGTATAACCGGATGCGATGCCGCTCAGCGTGTCCTGGAGGGCGAACGATATGACGAGCGACGTCACACCCAACGCGGTGAGCGCGGCCGACAGGTCGACACCCCACACGCCGGCAACGAGGAACCATGCCGTCGCAATGATCAGCAGGAGCCGGGGAAGCGCGAGCCACAGGCGTGGGATCGGGCGGCGGCCGGTCTGTCGAGGTCGGTCGGCCAGTCCTGCGACGACCACCCGCAGGCCGGACAGCGCAGCTGAAGCACCGGACAGCAACACGGCGCTTCCCAGCACGCGCAAGACGAGGCTATCCGCATCGATCTCGAACAGCGCTCGGGCCAGCACGAACACAGTGACGAACGGGACCACCCAGACCCGGACGATCGACACCGTGGCCCGGTAATTCGAGTCGCGTTGGCGCAGGCGTTCTTCCAGCTCGCCGGCCCCGATGATCAGCAGCGGCAGCACGACGATGATCAGCGCCGCCCACGCCGCGCTCGACTCGGGGAACAGGCTGCTCATCGGACTGATTCCCCTTCGCTCGTCCGTCGGGACACCGTGATTGCGTCAGGTGAACCGTCCGGGCCCGCATCGGTCACGAAGTTCGACGGCAGCTGGGACCGAACCGAGACCGAGACGAGCACACCGCTCGACCCTGCCCGCCGAGAGAGATCGGCCGCTCGTTGTACAGTCGCCCCCCACGCGTCGTACACGAGGCCCGAGCCACCGGTGAGCCCGACCGTCACCGGACCGGAATCGACTCCGGCGCTCA
>JAOTZB010000004.1 GCA_029861625.1 Acidimicrobiia bacterium | reverse complement strand
TCGCGGCCGATGATGGCGCGGCCGATGACGTCGCGGCCGATGATGGCGCGGCCGATGATGGCGCGGCCGATGATGGCGCGGCCGATGATGGCGCGGCCGATGACGGCGCGGCCGATGATGGCGCGGCCGATGACGGCGCGGCCGATGACGGCGCGATCGTGGCGCTCGATGCCAACGGCGACGGCGAGGTCCGCATCGGGGTCGCCGCCCAGGGACCACGTGACGATGGTGGCTACTACGAGGCGATGATCGCCCAGGCCGAGGAGCTGTCGGCGGCGAACGGGTTCGGCGAGGTCATCGTCGTCGACGAGATCACCTTCGAGGAGGCCGCGGTCGAGCTCGACAACCTCGCAAACCAGCCGGTCGACATCATCCTGGTCGGGGCGAGCGGTGTCGCGGGACCGTTGCCCGAGCTGAGCGAGCAGTACCCCGACATCTACTGGTACTGCAACTGTGGCGCCGGATTCGAGGCGTCTCCCAACTACTCACAGACCCAGGACGAAGGCGCCGGCATCCATTACACCGCCGGTGTCGCGTTCGGCCTCGCGCTCCAGGAGGCGGGCGGCGACACGTTGGCGATGCTGGGATGTTGCGATCTCGGGTTCGAGAAGGAGGCGTTCCTCGCCACCCAGCTCGGTCTGCAGTCGGTCGACCCGGCGTTCACGATCACCTATACGCCCACCGGTGACTTCCCGTTCGACTTCGACAACGTGCCGAATGCGACCGCGGCTTACGATGCCGCCGTCGCGGCCGGCGCCGACGCGATCTACCCGTTCCTCGGCGGTGCGCTCGAGCCGGTCGCGCAGCTCGCCATCGACGCCGGGCTGATCGTGGCCAATCCCGGCTCGTCCAGCGCGTGCGGGGGCGACATCCCGTATGACCTCGCCGTGCGCTTCGACGGCGGCGACTACGTGCGCATCGTGTTCCCCGACATCGTCGCTGGGTCGTTCCCCGAGGGTGATGTGAAGGTGTTCACGGTCGCCACCGACCCCGACGTCGTGGGGGCCGAGCTGTGCGGCGTCGAGCGGCCGGCCGAGCTCCAGGCTGCTTTCGACCTGGTGGCCAGCGGCGATCTCGATGCCGACATCGGCGCCATCAAGGCCGAGGCGTTCAGCGGTGGGTGATCGGTGACCGACGGTCTGCTCGCGGGTACCGGTGTGACAGCGCCGGTACCCGCGGTGTCCCTCGAGGGAATCACCAAACGTTTCGGTGCCATCGTGGCCTGCGACGCGGTCGATCTCGACCTGCACCGCGGTCGCATCCATGGGGTGCTCGGCGAGAACGGCGCGGGCAAGTCCACGTTGATGAAGATGATGATCGGTCTCGTGTTCCCCGACGACGGCGCGATCTTCGTCGACGGCATCCGCTGCTACATCACCGACCCGCAGGTGGCGGCCGGACACGGCATCGCGATGGTCCACCAGCACTTCAGCCTGGTCGACCCGCTCACGGTGTGGGAGAACATCGCGCTCGGTGACGGCGGTCGGCTCGACCCTGGTGACGTTCGCGAGCGCGTCGGCGAGATCAGCGAGCACTACGGCCTCGCCATCGACCCCGACGCCCGCGTCGGCGACCTGCCGGCCGGTCTCCGCCAGCGAGTCGAGATAATCAAGTGCCTCCGACGCGATCCCGACATCTTGATCTTCGACGAGCCGACCTCGGTGCTCACCCCCGAGGAGTCGGTCCAGCTCTTCGACTCGTTGCGGCGAGTGGTCACCGACGAGGGTCGAGCCGTCGCGCTCGTGAGCCACAAGCTCGACGAGATCATCCAGGCCACCGACGACGTCACCATCATGCGACAGGGCGTGGTCGTCGACCGGCTCCGGACCGTGGATGCCGATACCCCGATGCTGGCCCGGTCGATGGTCGGTCGTCCGGTCTCGTTGCGGTCCGAGCGAGCAGCGTTCGGTGTCCTCGATCCGTCGGTCGAGGGGCCAGACGAGCCGGCCGCCCCGATCACGGCTGAAGAGCCCGTCCTTCGCGTCGTCGACGCCGTCGTTCACGGCCGTCATGGCCAGGCCAGCCTCGACGGCTTCTCGCTCGATGTCCGGCCCGGCGAGATCGTCGGCGTGGCAGGGGTCGAGGACAACGGGCAGGCCGAGCTCGCCGACGTGTTGTCCAGTCTCGTCACGTTGCAGCGCGGCCATGTCGAGGTCGATGCGACGACGGTTGCAGCCGGCCGCCCCGGCGCCATGGCGCGAGCAGGCGTTGCGGTCATCCCCGCCGATCGCCACGACTCCGGCATCGTGCTCGACATGACCGTCGCCGAGAACCTCATCCTGGTCGACCCGAAGCGCATGGCCCGTGCGGGAGTGCTCGACTCCGACCTGGTTCGGAACCTCGCCCTTCGCCTGATCGACGAATTCGAGATCCAGTGCTGGGGGCCCGATGCGCCGTTGTGGTCGCTGTCGGGTGGGAACCAGCAGCGGGTGGTCCTGGCCCGCGAGCTGTCCCATCAGCCCAAGGTCCTCGTGGCCGCGCAACCGACGCGCGGGCTCGATGTCGGCGCCATCGAGTACATGACCGAGCGTCTCCGCCGCGCCGCCGAAGACGGTGTCGGCGTGGTGTTGATCTCGAGCGAGCTCGAGGAGATCCTCGACCTCTCGCACCGCATCGTCGTGATGTCCCGGGGCCGGGTCATCGGCGAGATGGGCCGCGCCGACGTCGACCGTGATCGCCTCGCGTTGATGCTCGGCGGTCGAGCCGCGTGAGCGATTCGACCAAGGTTCGGTCCGACACCGCGGATCAGACCCAGGCCGGCGTGACCCGTGCCTCCGTGCTTCCGGTGGCGGAGATCGTCACCCTCTATGCGGCCAGCATCCTGGCCGCGCTGGTGGTCTCGGCGCTGCTGGTGGAGATCACCGGAGGCTCGTGGCGCACGGTCTTCTCGGCACTGCTGGACGGCAGTATCCGAAATCCGGGCCGATGGGGAACCACCATCGGCACCGCCATTCCCTTGTTGTTGGTCGCGCTCGGCACCATCGTCAACGCCAAGGCCGGGCTGGTGAACATCGGCCAGGAGGGGCAGCTCCTCGTCGGTGGAGCTTTCGGCGCCTACGTCATGATCCACCTCGACGCGCCGGGCACGGTCGTGTTCGTGGCCCTGGTCGCCGCGGCGATCGTCGGAGGCGCCGTCTGGGCCGGCATCGCAGCCGTGCTCCGCTACTGGCGCAACGTTCCCGAGGTGTTGACCACGCTGTTGTTGGTGAGCGTCGCGGCGCAGCTGGTGGGATTCGGTTTCAAGCGTGAATCGATCCTGCTCGCGCCGCTGCCGGAGGGATCGGCAACCCAGGTTCAACAGACGGTCCCGGTACCCGAAGGGGCGCGGCTGTCACGTGTCACCGTCCTCGGCAACGAATTCCCGATCTCGGCGTTCGTCGCGCTCGCGCTCGCGGCGTTCCTCGCGTTCGTGCTCGCCCGAACCGTCTGGGGGTTCCGCCTCCGCATGCTCGGTCGCAATCCGCGTACCGCGCACCGAGCCGGGGTCTCCTCCCAGCGCTACGGCATCGTCGCCATGTTGATATCGGGCGCGTTCGCCGGTCTGGCCGGGGCGTTCATGCTGACCGGTGGCGATTTCGGGAGCTACCGGTTCAGCCCGAACTTCGCCGTGAACATCGGCTGGACGGGTCTGCTCGTGGCTCTCGTCGCGAGGGAGCGGGCGCTGTTCGCCATCGTCATCGCGTTCGTGTTCGCAGGGCTCCGCACCGGATCGGGATTCCTCGCCTCCACAGGCGTCGAGCGTCGTATCACCGACGTCGTCCAGGCGCTTCTCGTGCTCGCGCTGCTCGTCCCGCCGGCGGTGCTCTTCGTCAGGGAGCGGCGCCGGGCCGCCTCGGCCACGAGGGCCAGGACGTGAGCAGCTTCGTCGGCGCGATCGGCGACGTCCTCTCGAGCGACGCGGCGTACATCAGCGCGATCAGCTTCGCGGCATTGTTGGGATTCGGCGCAGTCGGGGAATGGGTCGCCGAGAAGTCGGGCACCCTCAACATCTCCATCGAGGCGATGCTCCTCGCGGGCGCGTTCGCGGCAGCCGTCGGGTACGACCTCACGTCGAACCTGGCCGTCGGGGCGGTGTTCGGGATCGTCGCGGGAATGGCAGTGGCATCGGCCCAGGCCGAGCTGAGCCATCGCCTCCCCGCCGACCAGTTCGTGGTCGGGCTGGCGCTCAACATCTTGGTCCTCGGGCTCGCCGGCTTCCTCGACGGCGAGCTCGAGCCCGTCACCCGCCGGGCACCGCGGGTCGAGATCCCGCTCCTGAGCGACATCCCGCTCGTGGGCGATGCATTCTTCGGCCAGCCCTGGCTGCTCTACCTCGTCTACGCATTCGTTCCCATGGCATGGTGGCTGGTGTACCGAACCCGGTGGGGGCTCGAGGTCAGGGCTGCGGGCGAGAACCCCCAGTCGGCCGACGTGTCGGGCATCAGGGTCAACCTCCGGCGCCGGCAGTCGATCTACGTCGCCGGCCTCACGTCCGGGCTCGGGGGTGCGTATCTGTCGCTCGCGCTCGTCGGCAGCTTCGAGGATTCCATCGTCGGTGGCCGCGGATTCATCGCTATCGCCGCGGTCATATTCGGCGGTTGGACGCTGCGCGGGACCGTCGCGGGCTGCCTCCTCTTCGGGTCGGTGCTCTCGTTCCGGCTCTCCCTGCCCGTGCTCGGTTACAACCTCAACAACGAGCTGCTCACGTCGCTGCCGTTCATCGCCACCATCGTCGGCATGGCGCTGTTCGCACATCGGGTCCGGCCCCCCGCGGCACTCGCCCGGCCCTTCATCCGGGGGCTGCAATAGTGGGGGACCGCGACGACAGTGACCGATGCGGACGACCCGGGCATCGGACGGGCCCGGCCGGCCCGCCGTCGAGTGAGAGGAGACGAAGCCGATGAAGGCGATGCTGTACCACGAGGCCGGGGGGCCGGAGGTCCTCCAGTACTCCGACGTCGCCGATCCCGAGCCCGGGGCCGGCGACGTCGTGGTCGACGTCGCGGCCACGGCACTGAATCGTCTCGACGTCGTCCAACGCAACGGGTGGTTCCAGATGCCGGGATTCAGCTACCCGCACATCGCGGGCATGGACCTCGCCGGCACCGTGTCGGCGGTCGGCGACGCCGTGAGCGGTACGGCAATCGGAGATCGAGTGGTCGTTGATCCGTCGCTTGCCGGTGTCGCCGAGACCTCGAGGCTCGCCGGACGTGGAGACCTCTACGGCGAGCTCGGGGTCATCGGTGCAACCGTCGACGGTGGGTACGCAGAGAAGTGTCTCGTCCCCGCCTCGCACGTGTACCCCGTTCCCGACGACATGCCACTCGAGCACGCGGCGACCTTCCCGACCGCCTACCTCACCGCGGCACATGCCCTGTTCGAGGTGGGCGAGCTCGAGGAAGGGGAGACGGTCATGATCCATGCGGCGGGGTCGGGGGTGTCGACAGCCGGCATCCAGCTCGCCACGCGCGCCGGCGCGACCGTGCTGGCCACTGCGGGCACCGACGAGAAGTGCGAGCGGGCGCTCGCGTTGGGAGCCCATCACGCGTTGAACAACCGCACCGGCGATGTGGCGGCGTGGGCCCGAGAGATGACCGGGGGCGCCGGCGTGAACATGGTGTTCGACCACGTCGGTACCGCCCTGTTCGCGCCGTCGCTGTTCGCCATCGGGATCCGAGGGCGCCTCGTCAGCTGCGGCAACGCGTCGGGCGACGAAGCGACCATCCCGTCGCTCGGCTACGTGTTCCACTCCGGGATCTCCATCCGGGGGTCCGACCCGTACCGGCCCGACGAGTTCGGACCCGTGTGGGACCAGTTCTGCACCGGCGGGTTCGACATGGTCGTCGACTCGACGTTCCCGCTCGAAGCCGCGGCGGAGGCGCAGGCGAAGATGTTGGCGAGCGATTTCTTCGGGAAGATCGTCCTGACGCCCTGACCATGGCCGGCGCACCGCGGGATCCCGCCTATCCGGAGCTCAAGACGTCGCACACGATGGCCCGAGCCGGTCGGCCGTGGACCGACTACAAGCCCCCTCCCGCGGCCCCGGTGTGGGCGGCGATCGAAGGCCTCGCTCGCTACTACATCCTGCTGGCGGCGCTCGAGCTCGACATCTTCGACACGCTGCAACGCACCGGCCCGGCAACCGCCGAACGGCTGGCCGGCGAGCTCGACGTGCCGACAGCGCACCTCGCCTCGCTCCTCGACTCGGTCGTAGCGCTCGAGCTCCTCGACCAGTACACCGATGTGTACGAGCTGAACGATGCGGCGACGCGGTACCTGGTGACCGACGGGCCCGCCACCATGGCGGGGCTCGTACCGGTAGCGCCGGGCCCTCACGAGAACTGGACCCGCCTCGCCGAGACCGTCCGCAACGGGCGACCGGCCACTCCCATCGACGACGATCCCAGCGCGTTCTACATCCCGCTGGTCGAGGGGACCTTCACGACGATGTACCGCGTCGCGATGCGGGCCGACCTCAAGATTCGCTACACCGCGCTCGCAGAGCCGAGGATCCTCGACCTCGGTGCCGGGGCTGGTGCCTGGGCCATCTCGATGCTGCACCGGTGCCCGGACGGCACTGCCGTCCTGAACGATCTGCCCGAGGTGCTCGATGTCGCACGGGCCAAGACGGTCGAGCACGACGTGGCCGACCGCTGCGAGCTCCGGCCCGGCGACTTCCACACCGTCGACCTCGAGCCCGACCACTACGACATCGTCGTTCTCGGCCATGTGTGCCGAACCGAGGGGGCATCGGGCGCCAGGCACCTCATCGCACGGGCGTTCGAGGCCTTGCGGCCCGGCGGGCGTGTCCTGGTGGCCGACTACTTCCCCGACCCCGAGCGGAAGTTCAACCCGCACGCGGTGATCATGGGAACGACCATGATGGCGAGCACGATCAACGGGTTCACGTTCACGCACCGAGCGTTCGCCGAGTGGCTCACCGACGCCGGATTCGAGGCGCTTCGGCTCATCGAGCCCATCGGCTTCCAGCAGGTGTTCGTCGCGACGAAGCCGAGGAGGAAGCCATGACCGAATCGATCGATCTGCTCGTCAAGGGCTGGCAGGTCGTCACCATGAACGAGACCCGTGACATCATCCGCGACGGTGCGGTTGCGGTGCGTGGTCGTGAGATCGTGGCCGTCGGCAAGGCCAGTGACCTCGAGGCGCGGTACGACGCCGCAACCACCGTCGGGGGCGACCGTTTCGTGGTCACACCCGGCCTCGTGAACACCCACATCCACATCACCGGCGAGCCCTTGACCCGCGGATACGTTCCCGACGACACACCGTTCGAGGAGAACGTGTTCATGTGGTTGTGCCCGCTCTATTCGGTGTACACGGCCGACGAGGAACGACTATCGGCCCAGCTGGCCGCGGTCGAGATGTTGAAGACGGGAACGACATCGTTCCTCGAGGCCGGCACGATCCGATTCCTCGACGAGGTCATCGACGCCTTGATCGAGGTCGGCATCCGGGGGCGGGTGGGCCGCTGGATCTGGGACCTGCCACCCGAACCCGACGTGTACAAACAAGACACCGACCAGGCCATCGACTTCCTGCAACGACAGCTCGAACGGTACGGCTCGGTGGCCGACGGGCGTCTCGGCGCATGGTCGATCCTGGTCGGGCACACCACCGCATCGGATCCGCTGTGGAAGGCCGCTCGTGAGCTCGCAACCGAGCACGGAACGGGCATGAGCTTCCACATGTCGCCGGCGATGCTCGATCCCGATGGTTTCATCGCCGAATTCGGGCACCGCCCGATGATCCATCTCGCCGAGCTCGGCATCCTCGGGCCCGACGTTGCCATCACGCACTGTGTGCAGGTCGACACGAACGAGCTCTCGGTCATGGCCGAGACCGGGGTGCACGTCGCTCACTGCCCGACGACGGCACTGAAGGTCAGCTACGGGATCACCCAGGTCGGAAAGATGCCCGAGATGATCATGGCCGGCACGAACGTCGGCATCGGCACCGATGGCAACAATGCGTCGAACTACTCCGATCTCATGAGGGCCACCTACCTCGTCGCCGGATTGTTCAAGGACGCCCGCCAGGATCCCCAGATGTTTCCGGCCGAGAAGGCGTACGAGATGGCGACGTTGGGGGGCGCCGAGCTGATGCAGCTGTCCGACAGCATCGGCTCGCTCGAGGTTGGGAAGCGGGCCGACATCGTCCTGCACGACACCGATCGACCGGAGTGGCGGCCGCTGCTGAACGTCATGAACCAGCTCGTGTGGTCAGCTGATGGACGCGGCGTTCACACGGTGATCGTCGACGGTGCAATCGTCGTCGATGACGGCCGGATGACCACGGTCGACGAGGCCGCCCTCTACGCGGCAGCACAATCGGCGGGCGAGGCCATCACGGCGCGTTCGGGCCTGCCCGACAAGGCGAAGTTCCCGATCTACTGACCGTCGCTCACGCCACGGTGAGTCGGGGGAGGAAGAACCCGACCATCGGCCCGATGCCCAACGCGAACCACAGGGTGCCGACGCCGATCGTGCCGCCCAGGACGACGCCCGCGACCAGCACGCTGATCTCGATCCCGGTCCTCGCCTTCCACACCGGGATGCCCCGCCTGGCCAGGCCGGTCATGATCCCGTCCCGTGGTCCGGGTCCGAGCCCGCCGCCGATGTACAAGCCGGATCCGATCGCGATCAGCACCGGACCGCCGAACGTGAGCGAGAGCCGAGCCGCAGTGGAGCCCGGCGTGTCGAACAAGGGGAGCACGACGGCGAGCGTCGCACCGATCATGATGGCGTTGAGGACCGTGCCCACCCCGGCGCGTTCTCGCAAGGGGATGAAACCGGCGAGGATGACGACGCCGATGATGATGATCACGAGTCCGATGCCGATCCCCGTGACGTCGGAGAGCCCCTGGTGGAACACGTCCCACGGTCCCAGCCCGAAGTCGCCCGCGATCATCATGGCGATGCCGACACCGAAGAGAACCAGACCGAGACACACGCGGGGCAGGCGGCGGATCGTCTCGCGCCATGGCAGCAAGATCACCGATCGAGGCTATCGAGGGGGGCCCGGCCGAACCGATCCGGAAGCGACGGCCGCGCGATCACACGCCCACGACCCCAACGGGCGGAGCGTGGGTTCGCCGGTACTGTCCGACACCCAGGACGGTGGTCGCCGCAACGGCCAGACCGACGATCGTGAAGATCGCGACCGATGTGAACACGGCGTCGCCCACGAGCATCGCGCCGATCGCGGGCCCGGCCGCTCGACCGATGGCCATCGCGGACTGTGCATCACCGACTCGTTCGTCGGGTGCGAGCGACCATGCGGCAATGGCGTGCAGGATCGGTGGCGTGGACATCCAGAAACAGAAGCCCCAGAAGGTCATCCCGAGCACGAACAACACAGGCCCGCCGAAGGCCACACCCGCGGCGCAGAGCGCCATTCCGAGGATCCACGTCCCGTTCATCATGTTGGCCGCGGAACGACGGGCGGCGATGAACCCGGCCAACGCGTTGAGCGAGTAGCTGACCGAGACGAGGACCGGGTCGATGCCGAGCGACTCCCCGATGACCGCCCCGAAGACGAAGAGCGCCGATCCGGCCATCGTGTTGATACCGAGCGCGATGATCAACACGACGTTGCTCCGCGACGGGCTGAGGCGCTTCCGTATCTTCCGTGAGCCGGAGAACGTCGCCGGGAGCAGGGCCGATGGAACGAAGCTGATGGCGATGACGCCGAACACGGCGTCGGCGCCGCCGACGTCGGCGATCCACGACAAGAGCGGTGCGGCGACCAACGCGGTGAGGGGCCCGACAGCCGCGACCTTGCGCAACGCGGATGAGTCCCGCATGGCGTCGGCCCACGCCAGCCACACCAGCAGGCCACCGGAGATGCCGGTCAGGACGCGCAGCCCGACCAGCACGGCGAAGGTCGGCGCGAGCATGCTCGACAGGTTGAAGACGACGCCCGCCAGCGACGCCCCGACGAGAATCCGCCGGTCGGCACGGAATCGTCGACCGGCGACGAACGCCGCCAGCGCGAACCCGCCGACCTGGGCTGACGACAAGTAGCCGGCCCGGCCGACGGTGACATCGAACTCGTCGGCGACGGCCGGGATGACGAACGGTGTCGCCGCGAAGAGGACCGTCACGGCCGCGGCGGCGTACAGCAGGCCGGCGTCCGCGTTGTTGCGGATGGCGTAGAACAGTCGAGTCGGCGCGAACACCGTGGGGACGCTAACGGCGCCGATCAGCAGTTCAGCGGAGTCCGGACGGGTGGGCCATGCACGTGGTCAGCTGGCCTACGCTGCGCCGATCACCGCCGAGCCGGAAACCGACTGACGAGATGGAATTGTGGGAAGCGCTGCTGCTCCTCGGAGGGGGCGTCGCGGCCGGCATCATCAACGCCCTCGCCGGCGGCGGTTCGACGCTCACGGTGCCGCTGCTCGTCCTCGCGGGCGTGCCGGGGACCAGCGCCAATGGATCGAACCGAGTCGGCATCCTCACCTCGAACATGGCGGCGGCAGCCAATTTCCGGCGCCTCGGTGTCGATGGTCTGGCCCATGCCGGACCCGTGCTCTTGCCCATCCTCAGCGGTTCGCTCATCGGCTCGCTCGCGATCAGCCAGGTGGCCGACGACACGTTCGAGACGATCTTCGGTCTGTTGATGGTGCCGATCATCTTGTTGTCGCTCGTGAAGCGACCACCGCCGTCGGTGCACTCCACGTGGCGTCCGGCGACGACGATCGTCGTCTTCTTCCTGATCGGCATCTACGGCGGTGCGATCCAGGCGGGAGTCGGTCTGGTGCTGCTGAGCGCTCTCACCCGGTCGGGATTCGACCTGGTCACCGCCAACAGCGTCAAGGTGCTCATCACCCTGGCCGTCACGGTCGTCGCACTGCCGGTATTCATCATCAAGGGTCAGGTCGAGTGGGGCCCTGCACTCGTCCTCGCCACCGGATTCACCGCCGGAGGGTGGCTCGGCGCCCATGTCGCGGTCGAGGGCGGCGAACGGGTGATCAAGGTCGTGATCGTCGCGGCGGCACTGGCCCTGGCCGGGCGGCTGCTCGGCCTCTACTGAACCTCCGTCACTTCGCGGCCATGGTCTGGCGCACGAACTCGGTGCTGTCCCAGTAGTCGACCCGACGGGCGATGTGCTCGTCGCGCACGACGAACCGGAACATCCCCCTGATCGAGAGTGGCATGCTCCGGCCGTCGTCGGCCAGCCAGTTCGCGGTCATTCGGTAGGGGACAGCGACCTCGTCGCCGTCGGCGATGATTGCTTCGGATTCGTAGTGCAGATCGGTGAACCGGCCGAGGAAGTCGACCAGCCGGGAACGGTAGGCGTCTCGGCCGATGACCGATTCGCCCAGGGCCGAGGTGTGCTCGTTGACGAAGTCGTCGGTGACGTGCCGGGCGATCGTGTCGATGTCGCCGGCCGCGAACGCGGCGAGGTAGCTCTGCACGACCTCGCGTGGCGTCAGCGGGATCCCCACACCTGCTGCACCGTCGCCAGGACGCCCTGGTCGAACGAGTACTCGATTGTGTTGCCGTCGGGGTCGCACAGCATGCAGATGTAGCCGATCGGCGGCGGCATCTGCCCGGCCGGACGGACGAGGCAGCCCGACGCCTCTCCTTTGGCAGCCATCTCGTCGATGGCCTCCTTCGTCGGAAGCTCGATGCCCAGGTGGGCGAAGGGGCCGAGCACGGTCTTCGGCGCGTCGGCGAAGGGGTCGCAGCCCTCGAGGAACTGTGAGATCACGAGGATGAACGGATGATCGATCGACTCGGGCTGGCCCAGCCACGCGCCGAAGCCCATCTCGTCCTCACGGCGATCGAGCAGACGCAGCGGCGTGTGGGCCTCGTACCACGAGATCGAAGCGTCGATGTCCTTGACGCGGAGGGCGATGTGGGTCCACATCGGCGCGGAGGGATGGATGTCATAGGTCGTCTCACTCATGGCTCCACCCTTCGGGCATCGTCGGATCGTCGCCGGCCTTCGTCCACAGCACCATGTCGTTGCCCCACGGGTCGCGAAACGCCGCGTTGAACCCGTTGAACTCGGCCCAGTAGTGGTTCCGCCACAGCTCGGTTGCGCCGAGCTCGACGGCTTTGTCCATGATTCGGTCGCTGGAGTCGTCGTCGCTGACGAGGATCCACACCCGCGCCGCCCGGCCATCGGTGCACAGCCCCCGGGGCTCGACCCCATCGGGGTCGGGGTGGGGCCTGGCGTTGGCGACGTTGAAGATGCCCATGTGCAGATTGCCGGTGGGCGACTGGCTTCCGTCGTCGAGCAGGAAGTTCTGACCCGGCACGATGCGATGGAACACGCCCGCGGGTCGGGGTTCGACCTCCCACCCGAAGACGGCCTCGTAGAATGCTGCTGACGCCTCGGGGTCGTCGGACGGAAAGTCGACGAAGATCAAGGTGTTCGGGTACGACATCGGACCTCCCAACTGGTGCTGGTCGAAACCTAGCACTGGTCTGATGGTCTGACCGTCGCCGGTTCAATGGTCGTGGCGGGGCCAGCGGTGCGGCGCATCGATTCCGGCTCTGGCCCGCAACGCCGCCCCGGCCGCGGTCGCGGCCGGGCCGATGTCGTCGAGGTCGGCGGTGACGCACACGCCGTCGCGCACGACTATCTCGCCGTCGACGACAACGTGTTGCACCGACCGGCCGTCGGCGGCCCACACCAGCTCGAGCGCGACGTCGGCCCCGCGCGGGGTCCACGATGGCGTGCGGGCGTCGTGCACGACGAGGTCAGCGCGCTTGCCCACCTCGATCGAGCCGATCTCGTCGGCCATCCCGAGCGCTGCCGCGCCACCGATCGTGGCCATCTCGAGGGCCTCGTGGGCACCGAATGCGGTCGGATCGAGAGCCGCGTCCTTCGCCAGGCCGGCGGCAAGACGAGCCGCCAGCAAGACGTCGATCGCGTCTCCCGCGTTCTCGGTGTCGCAGCCGAGCCCGACCCGGACCCCACGTCGGTGGAGCTCGGCGTGGCGGCCGAATCGGCTCACGCCTTGGCCCAGGCGCAGATAGGCCGCCGGACAGTACGCGACGGCGACGTCGCGGTCCACGACGACGTCGGCCTCGGTGTCGTCGAGGTGCACGGCATGGGCCAACACGACGTGGTCGCCGAGCACGCCCAGGCCGTCGAAGTGCACGAGCGGCCGCCGGCCGGTGCGGGCCAGGTACTGGTCGGGATCGCTCGTGGTGGGGGAGATGTGGAAGCTGAGACGTACGCCGAGCTCTCGCGCGAGCGCGGATGCGCCCACGAGCAGGTCGTCGGTCATCAGATCGTGGCCGACGAGGGTGAGCCACGGACGCACGCGACCGTGGTCGCCGAGCCCGGCGACCAGCTCCCGCTGCCGATCGAGCACGACATCCGCCGGAGCAGCGAAGGGAGCATCGTCGAGATCCCAACCCCACCGGCCGACCAGGCCGCGGATGCCGACACCTCGCAGCGCGTCCGCAACCGCGAAGGGGTGCGCGACGGTTCCGGCCTCGGCCACCGTGGTGACGCCGTTGGTGAGCGCCTCGATGCCGGCGAGGGTCGCGCTGAGCCCATCGTCGTCGGCGGTGTGGACAGCGTGGACCGGCAGCACCCAGTCGAAGATCGCGGAGCCGGGAGGCGCGTCGTCGGGAATCGACGAGCGGATGAGGCGATCCCCGGTGAGATGTTGATGGGTGTCGACCAGTCCCGGGATGATGACGCCGTGAGGGACGTCGAGTGTCGCGACATCGCCGTACCTGCGCCGCAGATCAGCTGAGGCTGCGATCTCGACGATCGCGCCGCCGGCGACGGCGATCCCGGCCGAGCGGTGAACGGTGCGCTCCGGGTCCATGGTGACGATCTCGCCGCCGAGCACGAGCCGGTCGACTCGTGGCGTCGGGGCGAGGTCGGTCATGGCGTGACAGTAGTGTCGGTGTCGGGAGGTCGTGATGGCGCGCACCGACGTGACGAGGCTGGATGCGTTCGCAGGGAATCGGGCGTTGCGCTCGTACTGGCATCCGGTCGCGGCCGCGGCAGGCCTGGCGGGCCCGCTCGCAGTGACGCTGCTCGGTCAGCCCCTCGTGCTCTGGCGCGACGACACGGGGGCGGTGGTTGCCGCTCCCGACCGGTGTCCTCACCGTGAGGCCCCGCTGTCGGCGGGCCATGTCGACGACGGCTGCCTCGTCTGTCCGTACCACGGCTGGACATTCGGAGCGGGCGGCACCTGCGTCGATGTCCCGTCGTCGGCTGCCGGTGTACCGGTGCCGCCGATGGCACACCTCTCGACCGTGCACGTCCAGGAGCGGTACGGACTGGTGTGGGTCGCGCTCGACGATCCGGTTGCTGCGATCCCGACCATCCCCCAGGACGACGACCCCGCCTTCCGCCGCATCAACAACCCCGTCGAAGTGTGGCGCACCTGTGGCCTGCGGATGGTCGACAACTTCCTCGACATCTCGCATTTCCCGTATGTCCACACCGGGACGTTCGGCATCGAACAGGAGACGACGGTGCCCCGGATCGAGCTGGGTGATCTCGACTCCGACTTCTTCGGGTATGCATACGAGGTCGACGCCCGGAACGATGTCGGTGCCGCAACGACCGGCATCGACGACGCAGTGGTTCACCGCAAGATGAGCACGGGGTTCTCGCTGCCGTTCACCGTACGCAGCACGATCTGGTACGAGACCGGGCTCGAACACATCCTCTTGCTGTGCACGACCCCGGTCGACGATCTCACGTCGCTGTTCACGTTCGTCGTGTGGCGCAACGACGACTTCTCGGTGTCGGCCGAGGAGGTCATCGCGTTCGACCGGGCCATCGGCGCGGAGGACAGGGCCATGCTCGAACGGGTTCCGGGCGTGTTGCCGCTGTCGTCCACCGGGGTCGTCAGCGTGCAGAGCGACAAGCCCTCGGTCGAGTGGCGCCGCCGCATCGCGGCGAAGCTCGCGTAGCGGTTCGGGCGATCGGCTACCGCGTCGCGCGGGCTCAGGCCTCGGATTCGACCAGTGCGTCGACCGCCGCTCGGGTGGGCATCGATGGTTCGGCACCGGCAACCCGGCACGCGAGCGCGCCGGCAGCATTGCCGAATCGCGTTGCGGCGACGAGCGACCGACCCTCGGCCAGCGCCACGGTGAGCGCAGCACAGAACGAGTCGCCGGCACCGGTGGGATCGACCACCACGGTGGGGAACGCCGCGACGTGGACATCGCCCACACGTGCGCCCTCGGCGCCCAATGTGATGACGGAGTCGATGCCCGCCGGCACCGCCACCACGTCGGCCTCCTGCTCGTTCAGGATCACGACATCGGCGTACGGCAACACTGCGGCGACCACCTCGTCGTCGACCGGCGCCGGGTTGAACACGACAGTCGTGCCGGCCCCGGCGGCGATCTCGGCTGCGCGGCCCGCACCAGCGCCTCCGACCTCGCCCTGGAGCAGGAGCGCATCGGCGGCGGTGATCACGTCGGCCGCGGCGTCGGCATGGCCGCGTCCCGTCACTCCGTTGGCGCCGCGCACGATCACGATCGACACATTGTCGGGCGTGATCATGGGGAAGGCAGTCCCGGTCGGTTCGGCGACATGGTGGACGTGGGTGTGGTCGATGCCGTTCGCCTCGAGGCCCTCGACGAGGATCCGACCGTGCGCATCGTCGCCGACGCAACCGATCATCGAGACGCCGGCCCCCAGCCGGGCGGCGGCCGTTGCCTGGTTGGCGCCCTTGCCGCCGCGGAACTCCTCCATGCGGGTCGCGAGCAATGTCTCGTCGGGCGCGGGCGCGTGCGGGAGCCACAGGGTGATGTCGTAGTTGAGCGAACCGAACACGGCGATATCCACGAGAACGGAAGCTATCCGCTTCGCTGGTAGCCTGTCCGGGTCGTCGGAATCACTCCGACGGCGCCAGTTGCCGGGCCCGATGCCCGGAACGTGCATCGTGCACGTGCTTCTGGTCTCGCCTGGCGGGCCGAGAAGCTGGGTCGGATACCCCAGAAGGAATCAACGAAGATGGCCGAGAATCTGCCGCCGAAGGCCGACACGATCAGCGAGCATCGCCTCCATGAGTCCGACACGGGCTCACCCGAGGTCCAGATCGCACTGCTGACCGAACGCATCAATCACCTCACCGAGCACCTGAAGGTCCACAAGAAGGACCATCACAGCCGCCGAGGCCTCCTGATGCTGGTCGGACGCCGTCGTCGCCTGCTCGACTACCTCGACAAGATCGACGTCGAGCGGTATCGGGCCATCATCGCCAAGCTGGGACTCCGGCGCTGACAACACTTCGAGCGGCCTCTGGGCCGCCCGAACGCCGTCCGGCCCCGGTCGGCCGGCAACCGAAGACTCGCTGTTCTGGCTCCATTGCTGAGAACAGCAACAGAGAGAATCAGAACCACATTTCAACAATGCGAGAGCAGCTCCGAAACGGGGCCAGTTGCCAGTTGCAGATGCCTGGGCCGCGCCGGTCCGGACCTCTCCAACTGGGATCTGGTTCCACGGTTGCTCTCTGGGTCGGCGCCACCGTGGCGCCGACCAGATGATCAGGCGCGAGTGCGCCTGGAAAGAGAGAAATACCCATGGCTGATCCAATCAGCGTGTCGAGCGCCGTTTCCGGCGCCGACGACAAGACCATCACCTTCGAGACCGGCCAGCTGGCCGGCCTCGCCGATGGTGCCGTGCTCGCGAAGCTCGGCGAGACCCAGATCCTCGTCACCGCGACCGCGGCGAGGCGAGTCCGTGATGGCATCGACTTCTTCCCCCTGACCGTCGACATCGAAGAGCGCATGTACGCCGCGGGCAAGATCCCCGGCTCGTTCTTCCGTCGCGAGGGCCGAGCCCCGGAGACGGCCATCCTCACCTGCCGGCTCATCGACCGCCCGCTGCGGCCATCGTTCCCCGAGGGCTTCCGCAACGAGATCCACGTGGTCGGCACCGTCCTGGGTGCCGACATGGCCAACCCGTACGACGTGCTTGCCATCAACGCTGCGTCCGCGGCGTTGTCGCTGTCCGGCATCCCCTTCAGTGGCCCCCTCGGCGCCGTCCGCATCGCGTACTCGCCCGAGGGCACCTGGATCCCGCACCCGACCTACCAAGAAGCCGACGAGTCGACGTTCGAGATGGTCGTCGCCGGCCGCGAGCTCGATGACGGCGACGTTGCCGTGATGATGGTCGAAGCCGGCGGCACCTCCAAGGCATGGGAGCTGTACGAAGCCGGTGCCCCCAAGGTCGACGAAGCCGTTCTCGCCGACGGTCTCGAGGCGTGCAAGGTGTGGATCAAGGAGTCCATTGCCCTGCAGCGCCGTCTCATCGCCACCGCAGGCGTCAAGCCGACCATCGAATTCGACGCACAGGTCGACTACTCCGACGAGATCATGGCTGCGGTGTCCGCCGCCGGCGCCGATCAGCTCGCCGCGAGCCAGCAGATCGCGGACAAGGCCGAGCGAGGCGCAGCCGAATCAGCGGCCCGCGACGCGGTCCTCGAGGCCGTGGTGCCCCAGTTCGCCGATGTCGAGAACGCCGAGAAGCAGATCAAGAGCGCCGTGCGTTCGCTCACCAAGCAGCTCGTGCGCAAGCGGATCGTCGACGAGGGCTTGCGCATCGACGGTCGCGGTACCGCCGATCTGCGGCCAGTGTCGTCCGAGGTCGGTGTGATATCGACCGCGCACGGATCCGGCTTGTTCCAGCGGGGCGAGACCCAGGTGCTCAACTTCACGACGCTCGGTACCGCCCGCATGGACCAGATGATCGACGGCATCGATCCGGTGAGTCGGAAGCGCTTTCTGCACCACTACAACTTCCCGCCGTTCTCCACCGGTGAGACCGGCTTCATGCGAGGCCCGAAGCGGCGCGAGATCGGCCACGGCGCCCTCGCCGAACGAGCGCTCATCCCGGTCATCCCCACCCAGGAGGAGTTCCCCTACACCATCCGGCTGGTGTCCGAGGTGCTGTCGTCGAACGGTTCGACCTCGATGGGCTCGATCTGTTCGTCGAGCCTGTCGCTGATGGACGCCGGTGTTCCCATCAAGGCGCCGGTCGCCGGTATCGCCATGGGTCTCGTCTTCGCCGAGGGCAAGTACACCACCCTCACGGACATCCTCGGTGCCGAGGATGCTTTCGGCGACATGGACTTCAAGGTGGCCGGTACTGCCGACTTCGTCACGGCGCTCCAGCTCGACACGAAGATCGACGGCATTCCCGCCGACGTGTTGACTGCAGCCCTCGCGCAGGCCCGAGACGCTCGTCTCCAGATCCTCGATGTGATGGCCGACGCGATTCCCGCCCCTCGCCCCGAGGTCAACGCCAACGCACCGAAGATCATCAGCTTCGAGATCCCGATCGACAAGATCGGCGAGGTCATCGGCCCGAAGGGCAAGGTCATCAACGCCATTCAGGCCGACTCCGGTGCCGAGGTCAGTGTCGACGACGACGGTGTCGTGGGCACGGTGTCGATCGCCTCACCGGACGGCACCAAGGTCGAGGAGGCCGAGCGTCAGATCCGTCTGATCCTCGACCCGCCGACGGCCGACGTCGGCGAGATCTACATGGGCAAGGTCGTGAACATCACCAACTTCGGTGCCTTCGTCAACATCCTGCCCGGTCGCGACGGGCTGCTCCACATCTCGAAAATCGGCGGGAAACGCCGTATCGACCGGGTGGAGGACGAGCTCGAGCTCGGCCAGGACATCGAGGTCGTCGTCGAGGACATCGACCCGAACGGCAAGATCAGCCTCAAGCCCGCCGGCGCCGACAGCGGCGGTGGCGACGAGTCGAAGCCGGCCCCCAGGCGGGAGAGCGCCGATGCCGGTGGCGACGAGCCGACTGCATCGTCCGGTGGCGATACCGGTCGCGATCATGTGTCGTTCGACGACGATTTCGACGCGCAGATGGCGACGGCGCAGGGCGACCTGGGCCCGGCCGGACCGCGCACCAGTGCCGGCGGCGGTGGTCGTCGCGGCGGTGGTCGTCGCGGCGGTGGTCGTCGCGGCGGTGGTCGTAGCTGATCACCCCGTTGGGCGATACAGAGCTCACTCGGCTCCCCGGGGGTCTGCGGGTCGTCACCCGTCGGCTCCCAGGGGCCAGAGCTGCGTCGGTCGGCGCGTGGATCGGGGTCGGGAGCCGTGACGAGTCGCCGGCCCGGTCCGGTACATCCCACTTCCTCGAGCACCTGCTGTTCAAGGGCACTCGCACCCGTTCGGCCCACGATCTCGCTGTCGCGGTCGACTCCGTCGGCGGCGAGATGAACGCGTTCACCACGCGCGAGCTCACCGCGTACTACGCCCGTGTGCCGGGCGTCGCGGTCGGTGCCGCGACCGAGATGCTCCTCGATGTCGTTACCGATCCGCTGATCGACGCCGACGACGTCGAGTCGGAGCGAGCCGTCATCCTCGACGAGATCCGGGTCTCGACCGACGAGCCCGAAGACCGGGCCCAGACGCTTCTGTACGAGTCGTTGTTCCCGGCCGATCCGCTCGGCCGCGACGTCGGAGGATCGGTCGACACGGTCGAGGCGCTGACGCGCGATGAGATCGCCGAGTTCCATCACGCCAACTACCGGCGCGGCACCGTGGTGGTCGCGGCGGCCGGGGCCGTCGATCACGACGCAATCGTCGAACAGGCCGAGCGTTCGTTCGGTCCCGTCAGCTCCGGTACGACGCCATCTCGTGTGGCACCGCCGCCCGAGACGACCGTGGGAACGGTCGAGCACCGCGATCTCGAGGAGGTCCACCTCGTCCTCGGCTGGCGCGGGTTCGGGCACCACGATCCCGACCGCCATGCCCTCGCCGTCGGCAGCCAGCTGCTGGGGGGAGGCCTCTCGAGCCGACTGTTCCAGGAGGTGCGTGAGAAGAGGGGACTGGCGTACTCGATCTTCTCGTCACCGGTGCACTTCAGCGACAGCGGGGCGTTCGTCATCGCGACCGGCACGTCGCCCCAACGAGTCGACGAGGTCATGAAGGTGATCGAGTCCGAGGTGGCCGACGTGGCCGGCGGTGGTGTCACCGAGACCGAGGTCGAGATCGCGAAGCGGTTCCTCGAGGGTTCCACCGAGCTGGCGTTCGAGGACAGCTGGAGTCACCTCTCCCACATCGCCCACAGCGTGACGTCACGCGACAGGGTCGTCGACATCGGCGAGTACCTCGACGCCATCCGAGCGGTGACCGTCGACGACGTGAATCGGGTGCTCGGCACGATGCTGGCGGCCGAGCCGTCGGTCACGTCGGTCGGCCCGATCGCGGGCGCGGGTCCCGACTGACTAGTGGACGCCGGTGCCGCACTACCCTGACCGCATGGCCATACGAGTGGGCGTGTTCGGAGCAGCAGGTCGGATGGGCTCGACCGTGTGTGCGGCCGTCGCTGCCGACCCCGATCTCATCCTCGTGGCCGCGGTCGACCCGCTGCATGCCGGTATCGATCTCGGCACGGTCGCCGACGTGGGACGTATCGACCTCCAGATCGCCCGAACCGTCGAGGCGATGGGTGCCGCTGCCGTCGATGTCGCGATCGACTTCACCCACATCGACGCGGCTCGCATCAATCTCGACTGGCTGGCGGCCAACGGGGTCCATGCCGTCGTCGGCACCTCGGGTTTCACCGAAGCCGACATCGCCCGATACCGGTCGGCGTTCACCACCAGCAACTGCCTCATCGCCCCCAACTTCGCCATCAGCGCCGTGTTGATGATGCGATTCGCCGAGCTCGCCGCGCCCTACTTCGATACCGCAGAGGTCATCGAGCTGCACCACGACCAGAAGATCGACGCGCCGTCGGGCACCGCCATGATGACGCTCGAGCGCATGGCGGCGGCCTCGTCGGCGTGGGCGCCCGACCCAACGGAACGAGAGGTCGTGCCCGGTGCTCGGGGGGGCGAGGGTCCGGGCGGCATCCGCGTGCACTCGGTCCGTCTCCGTGGGCTGGTCGCACACCAGGAGGTCATTCTCGGCGCCGCCGGGCAGTCGCTGACGTTGCGCCAGGACTCCTACGACCGGTCGTCGTTCATGCCCGGCGTGTTGCTCGGTGCGAAGCGCATCGCTGCGGCCGACGGCGTCACGGTCGGGCTCGACCGCCTGCTCGACGTCTGACGGCCCGCCCCGCTGCCGGCTGCGTGGGAGTTGGAGATGGCGGAGATCTAGCCTGGCGCGGTGTACGGCTTCGCGTTGCGGCCCCGCTGGGTGCTTTCCCATGTGTTCGTCGTGGCGCTCGTCGGTGCGATGATCTGGGCCGGTTTCTGGCAGCTCCAACGGCTCGACGAGCGCAAGTCGGCGAACGAGCGGGTGGTGGGCCGCACCGAGCTCGACATCGAGCCGATCGACGATGTGGTCAACGGGATCACGCTCGACTCGGGCGACGACGTCGAGTTCCGCCGCGCCGCCGCGACCGGCACGTATCTGACCGGCGACCAGGTGGTCGTCGTCAATCGGTCGCTCGACGGGGCCGCCGGCGCCTGGGTTCTGACCCCGCTGATGCTCGACGACGGCACAGCGCTCGTCGTCAATCGAGGCTGGATTCCATTCTCGCTCCAGCAGACCGACGACCGATCGAGCGTCGACCCGCCGGCGGGCCGCGTCGAAGTCGAAGGCTTGGTCATGGCCACCCAGAGCCGTTCGGGCCTCGGCGCCGGGGATCCCGATGTCGCCGATCAGCTGGCACGAGTCGACCTCGCCGGCTATGGCGAGCTCGTCGACTACGGGCTCCGGCCCGTGTATCTCCAGCTCGAGTCCCAACTGCCGGCGTCGGGCCCCGGGCTACCGGCTCGGATCCCCCGGCCCGGCCTGTCGAACGGTCCGCACCTGAGCTACGCCGTCCAGTGGTTCATCTTCGCGACGATCGGGATCATCGGCTACCCGTTGATCCTGCGACGGGCGGCCCGGGCGTCGGCTGGCACCCGCTCACTGCCCGCTGACGAGAGCGACCTCGACGCGGCCTGAACCGGCCGAGAGCCGGCGACCGCCGCTGGTATGGTTCGCCCCCATGGGTCACGCCTCCGACCATCGACTGCTCATGCTGCACGCCCTCCGACTCCGTGGCTTCGTTCCCGCCGATGTCCTCGCCGATGGCACCGGCTTCGCGGTCGCCGATGTCGAGGCCACCCTGGTCGACCTCGACGCCGGCGGCCTCGCCCGGTACCGCGAGGGTCGGATGACCGGATGGATGCTCACACCCGACGGCCGCGCCGAGGGCGAACGGCTCCTGGCCGACGAGCTCGACGCCGCCGGTCGCCGCGATCTCGTCATGGCATGCTACGAGGCTTTCCTGGCCCGGAACTCCGAGATGCTCGAGGTCTGTACGGCGTGGCAGATGCGCGAAGAGGACGGCGAGCAGAAGGTCAACGACCACCGCGACGTCGCCTACGACGCCGACGTGATCGAGCGGCTCGGCGTGCTCGATGCCACCGTGCAACCCATCTGCGCCGATCTCGCCGACGGACTCGCCCGGTTCGCCGGCTACGGCCCGCGATTCACGAGCTCGCTCGAGAAGATTCGCATGGGCGACTCCGACTGGTTCACCAAACCGATGATCGACTCGTACCACACCACGTGGTTCGAGCTCCACGAGAACCTCCTGGCATCGCTCGGCATCGACCGAGCGTCGGAAGGCGCGCACTGAGATGGCTCGATTCGGACAGGTCATGACGGCGATGGTCACGCCGTTCACCGACGACGGTGCGCTCGACCTCGACGGCGCCCAGCGTCTCGCTCGATGGCTGGTCGACCACGGCAACGACGGGCTCATCATCGCCGGAACGACCGGCGAGGCGCCGACGCTCACTCACGATGAGCAGGTCGACCTCGTCGCCGCGGTGGTCGAGGCCGTTGACGTGCCCGTCATCGCCGGTACCGGCAGCAACGACACCGCTTCGGCTGTTCGCAACACGAAGCGGTGCTCTGATGCCGGCGCGTCGGCGGTGCTGGTCGTGACGCCCTACTACAACCGGCCACCCCAGGCCGGAATCGAGGCCCACTTCAGGACGATCGCGGCCGCCACAGCGCTCCCCGTGATGATGTACGACATCCCGGTGCGCACCGGCCGCAAGATCGCCACCGAGACCCTCCTGCGGCTCATCACCCAGGTCGACAACATCGTCGCACTGAAGGATGCTGCGGGAAATCCGGGCGTGACCGCCGGCCTCATCGCCGATGCACCCGAGGACTTCGAGGTGTACTCGGGCGACGATCTCTTCACGCTGCCGCTGCTCGCTGTCGGCGCCGTGGGCACCGTCGGCGTCGCCACTCACTGGACGGGTCTCGAGCATCAGGACCTCTTCGCGGCGCTCGACCGCGGCGACCTGGCGACGGCTCGTGCCGTCAACCAACAGCTCCTGCCGTCGTTCGGGTTCGAGTCCGGCGACCTCACGCCGAACCCGATCCCGACGAAGGCGCTGCTCAACGCGGTCGGCCTTCCTGCCGGACCCTGCCGTCCGCCGGTCGGTCCGGTCCAGGTCGATCTCGGTCCCGAGGCCCTCGCGCTGCTCTCGGGTCTTCGGGTCGGCGCGGAATTCGGTCTCACGTGACCGCGCTCGGTTCTTGAAGTAGTCCGTCCCGAATCCCGGAAAGACCGCCTGAATGGCCTTGCCCGTACACATCACGATCCTCGGCGGGCTCGGCGACATCGGGCGCAACTGTGCCGTCCTCGAATCCGACGGCCGACTCGTGCTGCTCGACTGTGGCCAGCTCTTCCCCGACGACCTCACGCCTGGAGTCGACTCGATCTACCCCGATTTCGCGTACCTCGACGACAAGCTCGACCGACTCGAGGCCGCGATCCTCACCCACGGTCACGAGGACCACATCGGCGCGGTCGCGCATCTGCAGAGCCGACGGTCCTTCCCGCTGTTCGCGTCGGCGTTCACCCTCGGACTCGTGCGCAACCGTCTCGAGGAGGCCGGCCTCTTGGCCGCCACCGAGCTGAACGAGGTGGTCGACGGTGAGACACGCCGGATCGGACCGTTCGACGTCGAGTTCTTGCCCGTGACCCACTCGGTGCCCAGTGGTCTGATCTCGGCGATCACGACCCCCCAGGGCATCATCTTGCACTCGAGCGATTTCAAGCTCGACCTCACGCCCCTCGACGGAAGGGTCACCGACCTGGCCCGCATCGGGACGCTGGCGACCGAACCGGGGATCCGGTTGTTGTTGTGCGACTCGACGAACGCCGACCAGCCGGGACGGACCGCATCGGAGACCGAGGTGGGGCCCGTGCTCGAGTCGGTCTTCCGAGCCCATCGTGGTCGGCGCATCATCACGGCGTGTTTCGCCAGCCATGTGCACCGCGTTGCGCAGATCTCGGCCATCGCAGTCGCCGAGGGTCGCCGGGTGGCGACGCTGGGCCTGTCGATGAAGCGCAACGTCGCGCTCGCCCGCGATCTGGGGATGTTGAAGATCCCCGACACGTCCATAGTCGACGTCGAGGAGGTCGAACGGTTCGAGCCGGGTGAGGTGTGCGTGATCTCCACCGGGAGCCAGGCCGAGGACCGCTCGGCGCTGGCATTGGCGGCCAAGGGGGAGAGTCGTTGGATCCAGATCGGCGCCGACGACACGGTCATCCTGTCGTCGACAGCCATCCCTGGCAACGAGGCCGCCGTCGGCCGCATGATGAACAACCTCGTCGAACGAGGTGCTCGGGTCGAGCACGCCGGGGTCCTCGGGCTCCACACGAGCGGCCATGGCAAGGCCGACGAGCTACGAACCCTTCATGCCACGGCCCGACCGGAGTGGTTCGTGCCCGTCCACGGCGAACACCGCCACCTCATCGCTCATCTCGAGCTCGCCGAGTCGATCGGCATGAGCGGCGACCGCACGTTGCTCGCGAGAGACGGCGACCGGATCGTCATCGACGATGACGGCATCCGGATCGACCACGGCGTCACGAGCGGTCGGCATCTCTACCGCCACGCTCAGTTCGTCTCCTACGAACACCGGCCGATCGGCGATCGCATCGTTCTCGGCAACGGCGGACTCGTCTCGGTCGTGGTGGTCGTCGATCCCGACCGACTCGAGCTGGCCGCCGAACCCGAGGTCACGAGCCGGGGCTGGTTGGCCGACGGGGACACCGCCGAGCTCCACGACGAGCTCGTGGAGGAGGTCGCCGGGGCGGTCGTTGCGGCGTTCGACGATGGCATCGACGACCGGCCCGAGCTCGAGCGTCGGGTGCGCCGGGCGACCGGCCAGTTCGTCAACCAGCGCACGAGGCGTCGCCCGATGATCCTGACGTCGGTCGTCGAGGTCTGATTCCCTGATCTGGGAGGCCCGGCCCATCCTGCGGTACCGTGACGACGGTACGTGCGCGGGCACGACTGGAGGTTGGTCGTGGGAGCCGGAGGCGTTGGCCGAGGCACCGGCTGGGTCGAGACCAGCTTGTTCCAAGGAGATGTAGGTGTCGCCGTCGTCGACATCGCGGGTCGTTACGCGATGGTCAACCGCGCCCTCGGCGAGCTCTTGGGTCGGGCACCCGTCGACCTGGTCGGGACGTCCGCCGATGCGCTCATCCCCGAATACGAGCTCGGTCTGGTCGCCGATCATCCCGAGGTTCTCGACGATCCCACATGGACCTTCCGCGGCGAACGTCGACTCCAGGCCCACGGCATCGTTCGCTGGGTCGACGTCCACGGTTCGGTCACACGTACCGACGCCGAGCGGCCGGGCATGTTGTGCGTGGTCACCGACATCACGCGACTGAAGGCATCCGAACAGGTTCACCAACGATTGCTCGACCAGCTTCGGGTCCTTCTCGCCAACACCCGTGAGCTCATCCTGTTGGTCGATGTCCAGGGGCGCATCGTCTACTCGTCGTCGTCGAGCGAGGAGACGCTGCAACACACTCGACAGATCCGGGTCGGCGCCAGCGTGCTCGATCTGTTCCATCCCGACGACGTCGATCACGTGACCGCGCAGCTGGCGACCGCGCGCACGAGTCCGGCCGTTCCCATCGACCTCGCCTGCCGCGTCGGCGACGCCACCGACGGATGGCGCCACGTCCGCGGCACGCTCACCAGCCGGCTCGAGGACCCATCTGTTTCCGGGGTCGTCGTATCGCTCCTGCCGGCGGAGGACGTCCACCGCCTGCGTGGTCGCATCGAGCAGCTCGAGGAAATGCATCGCGTCCTGGTCGCCGAAGCGCCGCAGTCGACCCTCGTCGTCGCGGGTGACGTCATCGTGTTCGCGAACCAGGCCGCTGCCGATCTGCTCGGCATGCATCATCCCGACGATCTGGTCGGAACGAACCCGCTCGACTTCGTGCACGCCGACCATCGCGAACGTGCGGCGGCGCGAATGGGCGCAACCGACGAGCGCCCGTCGCTGGGCGAGGCGCTGATCGTGCGTCCCGACCGGAGCCTCCTCCTGGTCGGGGTCATGTATGCGCCAGTGGCGTTCCATGGCAGCGAGGCGCACCACATGGTCCTGTGGGACGTCAGCCGCCAGCGTCGCACCGAGCCGGACTCGGGGCAGGATCTGCCCGACACCGTCCCCGACGTTGACCGCCGCGTCGGCCTGGTCGCCCGCGTCGATCGACTCCTTGCCCGCGTCGAGCCCGACCGCCATCTGGCGGTGCTGTGGTGCGAGCTCGACGATTTCGAGGAGATCGAGGACCGACTGGGTGACGAAGTGAGCGACGACGTGCTCCGTGAGATCGGTCGGCGGCTCCGCCGAGCCGTGCGACCGGGTGATCTCGCCGTTCGCGTCGCCGGAGCCGAGTTCGTGATCGTCGCCGAGGTCGGCGCACACGAGAGTGCGGCTGCGATGGCCCATCGGGTGCTGGCCGCGATTGCGGTGCCGGTCGAGATCCTGGGCACCGAGCTCGCAATGACGGCGAGCGCCGGGCTCACGATCGGGCCGGCGGGTGTCGCCACGGGAGCCGAGTTGATGGAGCGGGCCGACGCTGCTCGATTCGCCGCGAGATCTTCGGGTCCCGGCACGCTCTGGTGGTCGGACTGAGCCGGGGCGACGCTCACCGAGGTCACTGGTTCGACGGTCCGGCTCGTCGTTGGCGCTGGGGCTCATGTTGCTGGTGTTACGGTTGATGACACTGTGGCGAAGAAATCTGCATCCTCGCGCCCGAGCCAGCATCTGAGCCGTGCTGTCGGCACCGCGTTCGACGGCCACGGCGCCGACGTCTGGGGCCTCGGCCTGATCGTCGCCGGTGTGGTTGCCGCACTCGGCATCTACGGCGACATCGCCGGTCCGGTCGGCTCCGGATTCGACTGGCTCGCGGGTGGGCTCGTCGGAGTCGCGAAGGCGGCCGTGCCGATCGCATTGGTCGTGTTGGGCGTGGTCCTCGTCCGAGGCCCGGCTCGAGACGAAGCCGACGATGAAGCGACGTCCGGGTCGGCGTCGCGATCGACGCCATCGTCGAAGGCGCGTGCGGCCTCCGATCGAGTCGACGACCATCTCGTTCGGGTCGGGGTGGGGGCTGTCATCGTTGCGGGCGCGATCGCCGGGCTCCTGCACATCGGCCGGGGCCGGCCGGCGTGGTCGGAGGGCGCCGACGCATTGTCAGACGCCGGCGGTGTTCTGGGGTATGTCCTCGGCGCGCCGCTTGCAGCGACGGTCGAAACCGTCGCGGCAACGGTCGTGCTCGCCGCGCTGGTCGTGGTCGGACTGTTGATCATCACCGCCGGATCGCTCGATATTGCCTTCCGTTCGGTGGCATCGATCGGCTCGTCGCTGCGTAACGCTGCGATCCACGGATGGCAGTCGACCGTCGGTCTTCCCGCCGAGCCCACCCCGCCGGCGCCCGCCGTCGTCGTTCCGACCGAGGAGCCACCCCCGGCTCCCGACGAGACGGCACCGGTGCTCGAGAAGCCGGGCAAGCGGCCGAAGGTCACGCTGCCACCGGAACCGTCAGGCGATGCCGAGCAGCTCGCGATCGATCTCGGCCCTGCGGCCAAGGGTTCGCCCTGGCGGCTCCCGGCGCCGACGCTGCTCGTGCACTCCGACACCCACGAGGTCGACGAGGCCATGGTGGCCGAGAGCGGGCGTGTCCTCGAACGTGCGCTCGAGGCTCACGGCGTCGAGACCAGGCTCGTCGGCATGGTGGTCGGCCCCACCGTCACGCGCTACGAGCTCGAGCTCGGTGCCGGCGTGAAGGTGGCGAGGGTGACGACTCTCCACAAGGACATCGCATACGCGATGGCCAGCCCCGACGTCCGTATTCTCGCGCCGATCCCGGGCCGACAGGCCATCGGCGTCGAGGTGCCGAACAAGCAGCGCCAGGTCGTCGCGCTCGGTGATCTGCTCGGTTCGGTCGAGGCGAGGCGGGCGAACCACCCCCTCGAAGTGGCCATCGGGCGCGACATCAGCGGCCGCACCATGATGATGAACCTCGCCAGGATGCCGCACATCCTCATCGCCGGCGCCACCGGCTCGGGGAAGTCGTCGTGCATCAACTCGATCATCACGTCGATTCTCATGCGCACGACGCCCGAGCAGGTTCGGATGATCCTCGTCGACCCGAAGATGGTCGAGATGACGCAGTACGAACGGGTGCCACATCTGCTCACCCAACCCGTCACCGATCCCAAGAAGGCAGCGAACGCCCTGGCCTGGGCCTGCCGGGAGATGGACCGGCGCTACGAGCTGTTGTCGTCGGTGGGCTTTCGTGACATCGACGGGTACAACGCCGCGTTCGACCGTGGCGAGGTCGAAGCAGCACTCGGCGAGGTCGATGCCGACGGGCAGGCTGTGTCGTACAAGCGGCTGCCGATGATCCTCGTGGTCGTCGACGAGCTGGCCGATCTCATGATGGTCGCCGCCCGCGATGTCGAGGACTCGATCTGTCGCATCGCCCAGAAGGCCCGCGCCGTCGGTATCCACCTCGTGATCGCGACCCAGCGGCCGTCGACCAACGTCATCACCGGCATCATCAAGGCGAACATCCCGGCCCGGTTGGCATTCGCGGTCTCGAGCCTCACCGACAGCCGGGTCATCCTCGACCAGCCCGGAGCCGAGCGACTCGTCGGCCAGGGCGACATGTTGATGGTGAACGCCTCGTCGTCGACAGCGCAGCGCATCCAGGGTGCATGGGTATCCGAGGCCGAGGTCCGCAAGGTCGTGGCAGCGTGGAAGCGGCAGAAGGCCGAGGTCGACGAGGTCACGGGTGTCGAGGCCGAGTCGATCCTCGAGGGCCCGGCGGGCGGCGACAGCACCAGCGGCTCGGTGCCGGGACGTGGCAGCGACGATGACGAGTTGCTCCGCCAGGCAATGGAGCTGGTCGTGAGCAGCCAGCTCGGGAGCACATCGATGCTCCAACGCAAGCTCCGGGTCGGATTCGCGAGGGCCGGACGCTTGATGGATCTCCTGGAAGAGCGCGGCGTGGTCGGGCCGAGCACCGGATCGAAGGCACGCGAGGTGCTCATGACCTCCGAAGAGCTCGGCGGATCGGGCGAAAGCGACGAGTCCGCTGCCTGAGGCCACGGCGTCGACACGCCACGGCTCGACATGACCATCGGCCTGCTCCTCGTGGTCGTCGGGCTGGGACTGCTCACCAAGGCGGCCGACTGGTTCGTTGTCGGCGCGGTTCGGGTCTCATTGCGCCTGAGAGTGTCGACCGTCGTCGTCGGTGTGGTCGTCATCGGGTTCGGTACCTCAGCGCCCGAGCTGCTCGTCTCGGGGCTGGCTGCGGGCCAGGGCGACACCGACCTCGGCATCGGGAACATCATCGGCTCGAACGTCGCCAACCTCAGCCTCGTGTTGGGCGTCGCCGCCCTCGTTGTTCCCATCGTGGTCGATCGGCCGATCCTGCGGCGCGAAGCTCCGATCGCGGTCGGTGCCGTGATCCTCTTCGCCGTGCTCGTGCAGGGGGGCTTGAGCCGGTCCGACGGCATCATCCTGATCGGCGCCCTCTTCGTGTCCCTCACCTATCTGATCGTGTCGGCAGTCCGTGCCGACGTGGCCGAGCTCGAGATCGACGACGAGTACCGCGTCGAGACCTCCCTGCGCCGGGAGCTGCTGCTCACCGGCGGCGGCCTGTTCGGTACCGTCGTCGGTGCCCAGCTGCTGGTCGAGGGCGCCCGACGAATCGCCGACGCGCTCGATCTGAGCGATGGATTCGTCGGGTTGTCGCTCGTGGCGATCGGCACGTCGCTCCCCGAGCTGGTCACGGCCGTCACCGCAGCCCGCCACGACGAGACCGACCTCATCGTCGGGAACCTGCTCGGCAGCAACCTGTTCAACTCGCTCGCCGTCGGTGGCGCGGTCGGGCTCATCGGGCCCGGACCACTCGACGACTCCAACCTCGCCGGGTTGGCGACGGTGATCATGGTCGTCGTCACCGTTGCCGCCTGGGTCTTCATGATCGGCGGCCGGATCGTCCGGTGGGAGGCGATCGCGCTGTTGATGAGCTATGCCATCACGCTCCCGTTCCTGGCCGCCGGCGCCGAGGAGGAGTCGAACGACGCCGCGGCACCGGAAGCAGTGGGCCACGAGGTGGTGCCGTGAACCGATCGGGTGCCTGAGTCCGACAAGGGGGTGTGAACAGCGTGCGTACGGAGGCCGACGATCGAGCGCTGCTCGCGCGGGTGTCCCGCGGCGACCGTGCGGCCTTCGACGAGCTGTATCGAGCCCACGCCGGTTGGCTCACCGCTCGCCTCGAACGCCGCTGTGGTGATCCCGACCTCGTCGACCTCGCCGTGCAGGACACCTTCGTCGCCGTCTGGAAGAGCGCGAAGAAGTTCCGGAGCCAAGGTGACGTCGGCGCGTGGCTGTGGGGCATCGCCATCCGGCGACTCATCGACCAGATGCGAAAGCGGCGGCCGACCCCGGTCGAGGCGAACGTGCTGTTCGACCAGGTGGCATCGGCGGAGGACGAGCTGTTCGTCGGTGGCCTCCACGGCGAGCTCGGCGAGTCCCTTCGTTCCCTCGATCCCGACCTGGCACGTGTGCTCGTCGCCACCGCAGTCGACGGGTTGACGACACGGGAGGCGGGCCAACTGCTCGGCATCCCGCAGGGGACCGTGAAGACACGACTTCTGCGAGCCAGACGTGAAGCCCGCGACGAGCTCGCTCGACTCGAAGGAGACTCCCGATGAGCGTCGATCTCGATCTCATCCACCGCTATCGCCGCTCGACGCTCACACGCGACGAGCTGGTGAAGGTCGAGCTCGAGCTCCAGCGGTCACCGGCGTGGCGATCAGCACTGAACGACACCGTCGATGCGCACCGGCTCGGTGCCACATGGGCCGCGGTGGAAGGGTCGCTCGATGCCCCGACGCCGTCGAGGCTGGAACGAGCCGCCACGCGGCTCGGCGCGCCGCAACACCTCACGAGGATCATGGGGGCAACACCGAACTTGCGGCGGGCGTGGATGGTGTCGGCCGTCGTGTTGTTGTTGTTCGGGCTCGCGGTCTCCAACGGCGAGCGTGAGACGGCCACGATCGCCCTCTTCTTGTCCATCGCGCCACTCGTGCCGGTGTTCGGCGTCGGACTCGTGTACGGCCCCGGCGCCGATCCTGCCCACGAGATGGCCACCGTGACACCGATGGGCGGTCTGCGCCTCGTGGTGCTGCGGACGTTGATGGCTCTGCTCACCAGCCTGGTCGTCGTCGGCATCGCGGCTGTCCTCGTCGAGGAGCGCAGCATCCTCATCGCGGCATGGCTGCTCCCTGCGGTCGCACTGTCGGCTGCGACGCTGGCCGTCAGCTCCTTCGTCCCGATCCGCAACGCGGCCGCCGGTGTTGCGGCCGGCTGGCTGACGCTCGTCGTGATCTGGGCCCGCATCGCCGACGACGGCGTTGCCGCCTTCCGTCTCCCCGGCCAGCTCGTGGCCGCGGTGGCGCTGGCGGTGTCGGTGGCCGTGATCGCCGCCAGGCGGGATGCGTTCTCGCGAGCGGTGTCGACGACATGAATCGGCCGGCTGTGGTGCTCGCCCACGGTGTCGCGAAGCGATGGGGTTCGACCCAGGCGCTTGCCGGCGTCGATCTCCGGCTCGACGGCGGTGTCACCACGCTGCTCGGCCCGAACGGGGCGGGCAAGACGACGATGCTCCGCTGCCTGGCGACGGCGACGGTTCCCGACGCCGGACAGATCCTCGTCGACGGCCTCGATGTGGGCGAGCGCAGCGACCGCACCGAGATCCGACGACGGCTCGGGTATCTGCCCCAGGAGCCGCGGTTCTCACCGAAGGCGACCGTCTACGAGGTCGTCGACTATCTGGCCATCCTGAAGGAGCATCACGATCGGAGCCGGCGTCATCGAGAGGTCGTCCGGGTCTTGCGACTGGTGGGTCTCGACGACCGACTGGACGCCAGAACCGCGGCGCTGTCGACCGGGATGCGACGTCGGCTGGGCGTCGCGCAGGCGCTGATCGGTTCACCATCGTTGCTCCTGCTCGACGAACCTGCGACTGCTCTCGACCCGGAGGAACGGTTGTCTCTCCGAGAACAGATCTCGGGGCTCGGTGCATCGTCGACGGTGGTCGTGTCGACGCACCTCACCGACGAAGCCGCTGCGATCTCGGCAACCGTCGTCGTGCTGGTCGACGGTGCAGTGTGCTTCGTGGGTCCACCAGTAGCGCTCGCGGCGGCGGCCGCCGGCCGCGTATGGGTGGCACCGACCGCTCCGGTCGGCGTCGTCAGGAGCTGGCGGCTACCCGACGGTTCGTACCGGGTGGTCGGCGAACCACCAACCGGGGTCCCGCTGGTCGAGCCCACGCTCGAAGACGGCTACCTCTGGCTGCTCGGGACGACCCGGCCGGCCGGGACGCGCCGCTGACTCGGCGCGCCTCACGACACTTCCCGGGAAGCGCACTAGCCTGGTCCGGTGACACGCGAATTCTGGATCGAAACACTCGGGTGTCCGAAGAACCAGGTCGACTCCGACAAGCTCGTCGGCACGCTGCTGGCCGACGGACTCGTCCCGGCATCCTCAGCGGCCGCCGCCGATCTCGTGGTCGTCAACACCTGTGCCTTCATCGAGGAGGCACGACAAGAGTCGATCGACACCGTCCTGACGCTCGGCGAGCGACGCCGCGACGGCGCTGAGCTCGTCGTCACAGGTTGTCTGGCCGAGCGGTACGGTCACGACCTGGCCACGGCGTTGCCCGAGGCCGATGCGGTTGCCGGGTTCGGCGTGCCGGTGTCACTCGGGCCCAAGCCGGCGCCGGCTGTGCCCAGCTTCGACCTGCTCGAGCTGCCCCGCCCGCCGGCCACGGCTCCATGGGCCTATGTGAAGATCGCCGAAGGCTGTGATCGCAAGTGCGGCTTCTGCGCCATTCCGAGCTTCCGCGGTCCGCAGCGATCTCGCACGATCGACTCGATTCTCGCCGAGGTCGATCGGCTCGGCGTGGAGGAGATCGTGCTCGTTGCGCAGGATCTGGCGTCGTTCGGGCGCGATCAGGGTGTCGGCGACAAGACCATCGTCCCGCTCGTCCAGGCGGTCACGGAGCGGGTTCGTTGGGTTCGGCTCCTGTACCTGTACCCCTCCGAGCTCGACGACCGACTCGTCGACACCATCCTCGCGACCGGCGTTGCGTATTTCGACCTCTCGCTCCAGCACGTCTCGGCACCGCTGATGCGCCGAATGCGCCGGTGGGGGAACGGCGACCGGTTCCGGGAGCGCATCGCGACGATCCGAGAGCTCGCGCCGGAGGCGACGTTCCGGTCGAACTTCATCGTCGGGTACCCCGGCGAGACCGAGAGCGATCACGACGAGCTGCTGGCGTTCGTGACCGAGGCCGAGCTCGACTGGTGCGGCTTTTTCGCCTACTCGCTCGAGGCCGGGACCTACGCAGCAGATCTCGACGGTGTCGTCGAGCCCGGACTCGTGCAGCAGCGCCTCCGCGAGCTCCAGGAGATCCAGGACTCGATCACTGCGGTGAAACGTGACGAACTTCTCGGCCGGCGGGTCGAAGTACTCGTGGATGAGCCCGGGATCGGTCGAACCTATCGCGAGGCGCCCGAGATCGATGGCATCGTGCGTGTACCCGGCCACCTCGAGCCGGGTTCGTTCTGTTCGCTCACGGTGTCGGGAGCGGTCGGCCCCGACCTGGAGGCCGCGTGACGAACACGGCGCACTCCAATTCGATCGCGGGCCTGGCGTCGCCCGCGAACCTCTTGACGATCAGCCGAATCGTCCTGTCGCCGCTGCTGTTCCTCGTCATCCTCGACGCCGAGGCCACATCGGGGACATCGTGGCTGGCGTTCAGCATGGGCTGGCTGTTCGGTGTGACCGACTACCTCGACGGACCCATCGCCCGCCGGACCGGTTCGGTCAGCCGCTCCGGCGCGTTCCTCGACCCGTTCGCCGACAAGGTGGTCGTGTTGGGTGTCGCCTTCTCGCTCGTTGCCGTCGATCGCCTGCACTGGCTGCCGGTCGCGATCGTCGCAGCCCGCGAGCTCGGCATCAGCGGACTTCGCATCTACTGGGCGCAGCGCGACCTCGCCATGCCGGCGCGCCGCTCGGCGAAGTACAAGACCCTGCTACAGGGTCTTGCGCTGGCAGCCGCGACCATGCCGACGCTGGAGACCTCACAGGGGTTCGTCGATGCGTTCTGGTGGGTCGCAGTGATTGTCACCGTCGTGACCGGCGCGCAGTACGTGCGCGATGGCCGTGGTGCGACGAGCGCTCGCGGCGGTTGACCTGCGGCTCCAGAGCGCCAAGCCGCTGTGAGGTGGTGAGTGACCGTTCCGATCGGCACAGCACTAGGGTCGGCGTCCGTGAGATGTGAGGTGATCGCCGTCGGCTCGGAGCTGTTGCTCGGCCAGGTCGTCGACACGAACTCATCGTGGATCGGCGAGCAGCTCGCACTCGCCGGGATCGACTCCCACTACCAGGTGAAGGTCGGTGACAACCACGAGCGCATCCGGGCTGCGATCGAGCTGGCGCTGTCGAGGAGCGACGCAGTCATCATGTGTGGAGGGCTCGGCCCCACCCAGGACGACATCACCCGCGATGTCATCGCCGATGTCATGGGTGTGCCACTCCGGCGCGACGAGGAGATCGTCGACCGCATCCGGGCGATGTTCGGCGCGCGAGGTCGCGACATGCCCGCCAACAATCTCCGTCAGGCCGAAGTCCCGGTCGGCGCTCGGGTGAATCCGGCCATGCCGGGCACAGCGCCCGGGCTGATCTGTCCGGTCGGCGATCAGGTCATCTACGCGGTGCCGGGCGTGCCATGGGAGATGATGCAGATGGTCAGCGACGGCGTCCTCCCCGACCTCCAGGAGCGGGCAGGCATCACGTCGATCATCAAGAGCCGGACGCTCCGCACCTGGGGCCGGTCCGAGTCAGGCCTCGCCGAGACGCTCCACGACGAGATCCAACGACTCGACCGCGACGGTGGCATCACGATTGCGTTCCTCGCGAGCGGCTGGGAGGGCTTGAAGGTGCGGCTCACGGCCAAGGCCGAATCCGAACCGCTCGTCGACGAGCTCATCGAGCTCGAGGAGCAACGGGTGCGGTCCATCATCGGCGACGAGATCGTCTTCGGCGTCGACGACGAGACGATGGAACACGCGGTGCTCGACCTGTGTCGGAAATCGGGCCGAACCCTCGCCACCGCCGAGTCGTTGACCGGCGGGTTGATCGGTGCGCGCCTCACAGCCGTGCCGGGCGCCAGTGACGTCTATCGAGGTTCGGTTGTGGCCTATGCCAGCGAGGTGAAGTACCAGGTGCTCGGTGTGCCCGAGGGCCCGGTCGTCTCCGAGGCCGCTGTGCGGGCGATGGCCGCCGGGGCATGCGATGTGCTCGGTGCCAGCTGTTCGGTGGCCGTCACCGGCGTTGCCGGACCGGCCCCGCAGGAAGGTGTCGAGCCCGGAACGGTCTGGTCGGCAACCTGTGTCGATGGCGCGATCGAAGCGTCGGTCGTCGTGATGCCCTTCGACCGGGAACGCATCCGACAGTTCACGACGATCAACACGCTCAATGCCTTGCGCCTCCGGTTGCTCGGGTGATGGCCGTGCCGCGCCGAGTGGGTGTCGGGGCGCGATGTTCTAACGTCGACTGAATGCACCCGGTCGAACGCCTCCGTCACGTCGCCCGTTCCTCGGGTGCGCCCCAGGCCCTGCTGGTGCAGGAGACCGCGGCAGCCCTGTCGGCCTTCGCCGACGACCCGAACGGGTTGCTCACGGCATGTCGCCGCATGCTGGCTCGCCAACCCACGTCGGGGCCGCTGCTGTGGCTTGCCGCGAACATGTTGGCCGCTCCCGACGCCCGCGCCGCCGGCCGTGATGCCGTTCGTCGCATCACCGACGACCCCACGCCCGATGAGCTGGCTCGGGCGCTCCCGTCCGACGCCACGATCTGCATCCTCGGGTGGCCCGACCTCGCAGCCGACGCGCTCGTGTCGCGCGCCGATCTCGACGTTCTCGTGGTCGATGTCGCGGGGGAGGGGAGTGGGTTCGTTCGCCGGCTCGAGCTCAACGAGCTCGACTGTGCCGACGTCCCGATCGGTGGGTTGGGTGCAGCGGTGGCCGCGTCCGATGTGTTGGTGGTCGAGGCCTCGGCCCTCGGGCCCGATCACGCTGTCGCGGTCGTGGGTTCGCTGGCGGCCGCTGCGGTTGCCGCCACGACCACGACCGAGACATGGATGGTCGCCGGCGTGGGCCGGCACCTCCCGACTCGGATGTGGAGCGCGCTCGAACGCCGACTCCACGCGTCGTTGCGTGAACCGTGGGAGGCCGATGACGAGCGCGTCGCGCTCGAGCTGGTCACGTGCGTGATCGGCCCCGAGGGTCCCGAGGCGCCCGAGTCGGCTCGGCGCCACACCGACTGTCCGATCGTGCCCGAGCTCTTCGGTGCCAACGACGGCATCGCGCTCTGAACCACCGCACCAACCCGTTCTGGTCGCGTTTCGTGACGGTGGGGGCGACAGGACGCGCCCAGAACGGTGGGGGATCGGTGGGGTATGCCGCGCCCGGGTGGCTCTGGTCTGGTAGCACGGTTGCATGATGGGACGGCTGGGAGCGTTCGTGGCCGCGATGATCGTCGGGTTCGCGGTCCTCATCGCCTTGACCTCGGGCGACGAGGTCGACGAGGTTGCCGAGCTCGCTGTTGCTGCACCGACAGCCACCCCGATCCCCGAACCCACGCCGACTCCCGCGCCCACACCGACGCCGACTCCCGAGCCGCCGAGATCGGTCACCCTGGCGTTCACGGGTGATCTCCTGAGCCACGGGGGCGTGATCGAGCAGGCCCGCCAGAACGGCACCGAGTCGCTGGTGTACGACTACCGACCGATGTTCGCGTTGGTTGCTCCGATCTTGCAGGAGGTCGACCTGGCCATCTGTCACCAGGAGACGCCTCTCAGCGCCGACAACACGAACCTGAGCGGCTTCCCGATCTTCAATGCGCCGGGTGACCTCGCCACCGCGGTGGCCGAGGCCGGCTGGGACGGGTGCTCGGTCGCGTCGAACCATGCGCTCGACAAGGGTCTCACCGGCGTGACCGAGACCCTCGACATGCTCGATCGGGCCGGGCTCGCCCATTCCGGCACCGCTCGGAGCGAGGTCGAGGCAACCACGCCGACGATCTACGACGTCGGGGGCGTTGGAATCGGGCAGCTGTCGTTCACCTACGGCACAAACGGAATCCCGATTCCCGCCGACGCGCCGTGGTCGGTCAACGTGACGACCGTCGACGCCGTCCTGGCCCAGGCCGCCGCAGCTCGGGCGGCCGGAGCCGACTTCGTGGTCCTGAACATCCAGTGGGGGAACGAGTACCAGCAGGCGCCGAGCGCAGATCAGACCGAGCTCGCCAGCACGTTCCTCGCATCACCCGACATCGATATGATCGTCGGCGCGCACGTTCACGTCATACAGCCGGCCGAGGTCATCGACGGCGAGCTGGTGCTCTACGGGCTCGGCAACTTCTTGTCGAACCAGTCGCCTCAGTCGTGCAGCTCGTGTCCGGCCGGGACCCAGGACGGCATGATCTTCGAGGTGACCGTCGACGAGGTGTCACCAGGCGTGTTCGCCGCCACCGCTGCCCATATCACGCCCACCTTCGTCGACCGCAGCACCTACGAGGTGATCCCCGTGGCCCAGGCTCTCGCCGATCCGGCCACCCCCGACAGCTTGATCGCCGCGCTCGAGGCATCGTACGAACGGACCGTCCAGGCCGTCCGGGCGCTGGATGTGTCGACCGAGCTGGTGACGATCGAGCCGCTCGCGGCCGAATAGCCGTCGCCCGTCCCCACCACCGTGTCAGGTGAGATCTCGGAGTCGTTGCGCCTGTTTCACCTGGCGGCGCACCAGGTAGAGGATCACCGCCACGGCGATCACGATGACTGCCAGCAGGGTGAGCTGTTGCCAGCCTCCGGGATCGCCCGGTGTCTCGGGAGCACGACCCTCGCTCGGCCTCGGGATGATGTCGCCGCCGCCACCGCCCTGGCTCGGCTCGTCCTGGGCCGACTCGGCCGACGACGTCACGGCGAGCCACGCGATGATCCGTGCGGCGATGGCGTACGGCAACGGGTGCACTCGTCGATGATCGCGCGGTCTTCGGCCCGATCTCGCACCGGCCCCCGATCGGCGCCCGCTCGCTAGTGTTCGTGCCGGCATGTGTGGTCCCGAGCGGAGGAGCCAGGCGATGGCGAAGAGACCGCAGCCCGAGATCGCGGCGATGCGCCGGGGACTGCTCCGGTGGGTGGCCGAGCAGGGCCGGGATCTGCCGTGGCGGAACACGCGAGACCCATGGGCCGTGCTGGTGAGCGAGCTGATGCTGCAACAGACCCAGGTCGCGCGGGTCGTGCCACGGTATCTGGCCTTCCTGGACCATTTCCCCACCCCGGCGGCCTGCGCCGCGGCTCGACGAGCGGATGTCGTGCGGGCGTGGCACGGGCTGGGCTACAACCGGCGAGCTGTGTTCCTGCATCGGTGCGCGACACGGGTGGTCGACGAGCACGACGGGAAGCTCCCCGACGACCTCGATGCACTGCTGCGGCTCCCCGGCGTCGGGCCCTATACGGCGCGGGCCGTGCTCGCCTTCGCATTCGAGCGAGACGTCGCAGTCGTTGATACGAATGTGGGCCGCATCGCGGCCCGCCTCGCCGGCAGTCGGCTCACGACGACGCAGGCCCAGGCCGCGGCTGACAGCCTCGTGCCGCCCCGAGCCGGCTGGCAGTGGAATCAGGCGATGCTCGACCTCGGCGCAACCGTCTGCACGAAACGAGCACCGAGCTGTCGCGAGTGCCCAGTGCACATGGCGTGTCGATGGCGTGGTCGCGGCCCCGACCCGGCCCACGGATCCGCAGCCACGACGTCGCCGCAGTCCACATTCGAGGGCTCCGATCGCCAGGGCCGGGGCCGGCTCGTGAGCGCCCTGCGGGTGGGGCCGGTCGCGCTCGCCGCCGTTCCTGACGTGGTCGGCTGGGACGATGTGGCCCGCGTGCGAGTGTGCATCGACTCGTTGCGGGCCGACGGGCTCGTCACCATCGACGACGGTGTCGTTGCGCTGGTGGGAGCCTGACCGCTCGTCAGCCGGTGGTGACGACGGCGATCAGCGAGTCGATGGCCGTGTCGGCGATGACCTCCATCTCCGCGTCGGTGCGGTCCTGGATGGGGTGCTCGACGAGAACCCAGTCGGCATCGAAGCCGAGCGACTTGGCCTGCGACACGGCAGCCGACTCGAACTCGACCGTCGCCACGAACACGCCCGGCACACCGCGGCGCTCGAGATCGCTGATGTCGTGCACACTGCACGACGTGCAGCTCCCTCAATCGGCGAGCGCCTCGATGACCACATCGCACCGCGTGGCGATCTCATGCCGCAGGTCGACGGGCGCAGGCTTCGCGAACGTCGGCTTGCGGAACCGTTCGACCCGAACGCCGAGCTCGACGAGTCGGTCCTCGAGGCGGTTCAGGAAGACATCGCCACGTGGTTTGGAGATGTCGAGCAGCCCGACGGTGAGGCCATCGAGAGCTGCGGGTCGTTTCACCTTCGGGCGCACCGCCGGCGCAGTTTCGTTGGTCGGATCGAGGACCGTGAGGCTCATGTCGGGATCTCCTTCGTGACGCAGTTGCTGCCCACTTCACCGTTGACCCATCCGCCGATGATCATCGAGAACAACCCCGCACCGCTTCCGGCATGCACGATGTGCAGTCCGTCGGGCCTGAACTTCGGGATCCGACTGCCCGCGAAGTCCACGGGTACGCCTTCCGCGACGCCCTGTGCGCCTCGGATCATGTCGTCGGCGTCCATCAGCAGGTACTGATCGAGCTCCTCGCGGAACCTCGCCTTCGACCATCCGGCATCGCGGTACCGGGCCGCGTGCTCGGGCGAGATCACCAGTATCGCGTCGAAGGCCATCGCCAGCTTGGGGTGCGTCGTTGCTCGGAGGTTCATAGCGAGCGACCGAGTGAGATCGTGGGGGTCACGGGAGAGCTGATCGACGACACAACGCGGTCCCTCACCGGGGAAGAGGGTGACGGTGTCGGCCTCGGGCGAGAAGCCCCGCTCGACGGCGAGCGACTCCCACGGCGATCCCTCCTCGTCTTCGGGGAAGCAGAACCCGAGCTTCGCCGGATTTCCCTGCGTGGCCCGATCGACCTCGCCGGGCCGGCCGCCGCCGACGTTGCGGATCACCAACTGCAACGCCCGGCCGATGGTCGAGTTCGCCCGGTTGCCCTGTCCGAGCACGTTGATGCCCGCGTTCATGCCGATGCGGTTGCGGATCGGGCCGTTCACGATCAACACCGGCGCGGTCGGCATGGTGGTCGCCAACAGCCCGTGCATGTTGAATTCGTCGGTGCACGCCGCCTCGACCGCAGCGATGACAACGGGGAGATACTCGGGGCGGCATCCCGCCAACACGGCGTTGACGGCGATCTTCTCGACGGTGCAGTCGGCGAGGTCGGGGGGAACGGTGGCCATCACCTCGTCCGGGCGGCGAGTCGTGCCCTGGAGCATTCGCAACACGCGTTCCTCGGTGGGGGGAACCACGGGGAGCCCGTCGCTCCAGCCCCGGTCGTGGAGTGCCTCCCAGTCGTCCTCGGCACCGGCGATCTCCACCCGCCGGCTGCGCAGAACCGAGCCGCCGAACCGGACTTCGAGCCCGGTTGCGAGGTCGGGGTCGACGCTGAGTGACCCGCACCCCGGGCGCCAGTCGGGAAGATCGGTCCCGAGCTCGTCCTCGCCGACGAGCGCCTCCCACTGCTCTCGATCCCACCCCACGGTCCTGGTCGTCTCGTGCCCGTCGTCGACGACGATGACCGTCGGGACCGTCTCGATGTCGTGATGCCACGACAGCTCGAGCGAGGTGTCGTCGACCGACTCGACCGAGTCGGGGAAGGTCGGATCGTCCTGGGTGTACACCGTGAGCTTCCGGCCCCGCCCTCGGAGATCGGCGAGGACCGGCTCGACCAGCACGCAGGTGGCGCAGTCTCGCTTCACGAACACGACGAGTCCATCGGGGAGCGTCGGGCGGATCACGGGCCCAGTCTGGCACGTCGTCTCGACCTGGGTTGCGCCCCGGGATCCGAGACCCCGACCTCACATCCGACCGTTT
>JAOTZB010000405.1 GCA_029861625.1 Acidimicrobiia bacterium | reverse complement strand
TAGGTCCAGCGGGTGCCGACCTCCATCGGCCAGTAGGGATTGTCGATCTCGGTCGTGAAGTCGGCCGGGTCGAGCTCGAACGGCTCGCTTCCCTGGGGGAGATCGAAGCTCGCCCCGGCGTCACCCGTGCCGTCGGCCGGGTCATCGCTGCCGCACGCGGTGACCGCGAGCGTGAGCACCAGCACCGCACCGAGCCATCTGGCAGGGCGCGCCCGCCGGCCCGGTCGATCCGGGGCCGAACTCCGGATCGTGTTCGACATGACGGTCGGCATGATTCTGCCCTCCCGAGTTCGAAGCGTGTGGCCGCGACGTGGCGGCCCATGGCCTCACTATGACGAATGGCGGCTGAACGCACGCTGAACCGCTGAGCGGATTCGGCGAGGAGGAAGTCAGCCCCAGACCTGTTCGGCCACGGCGACGACATGGCGCAGCTTCGCCCACTGGTCGTTCTCGCTGATCTCGTTGCCGTGCACGGTGCTCGAGAACCCGCACTGCGGGCTCAGACACATCTGGTCATGCGAGAGATACGTGCCCGCTTCGTCGATCCGGGCCTTCAGCCCGTCGATCGGTTCGAGCTCGGGGCGCTTGGACGTGACGAGGCCGAGCACGACCGTCTTGTCGTCGGGGACGAACCGCAGCGGCGCGAAGTCGCCGGAACGCTCGTCGTCGTACTCGAGGAAATAGGCGTCGACGTCGAGCTCGGTGAACAAGACCTCGGCAACGGGCTCGTAGCCCCCGCTCGCGAAGTGGGTGCTCCGGAAGTTGCCACGGCACAGATGAATGGCGACCGTGAGATCGTCGGGCCTGCCATCGAGCGCCGCATTGATGAGGTGCGCATAGGTTCGGGGGAGCTCGTTCGGATCGTCGCCACGTTCGACGGCTCCCTGTCGCATCGCAGGGTCGCACAGGTAGGCGAGATTCGTGTCGTCGAGCTGGATGTAGCGGCAGCCCGCGGCGTAGAGCGAGGCGATCTCGTCGCGGTAGCACTGCGCGAGATCCTCGAAGAAGACATCGAGGTCGGGATAGGACTCGATGTCGATCGCGGCCCTGCCGCCGCGGAAGTGGACCATGGTGGGCGACGGGATGCACACCTTCGGGGTGAGGTCGGTGTGCGAGGAGACGAACCGGTAGTCGGGCACCTGGATGTCGTGGGTGTGCTCGAGCGTGCCGGTCACGCTCAGCTTCGGCGGGGTGACGCCCACGGTGTCCTTCGAGTCCGAGCTCGATGCGATGGCCCCGGTGACGGAAACTCCGCCCAGCTCCTCGAGGAAGTCGAGGTGGAACCAGGCCCGCCGGAACTCGCCGTCGGTGATCGCCTCGATTCCGGTTGCCGCCAGCTTCGGGATCATCTCCTCGATAGCGGTGTCCTCGACCGCAGCGAGGCCGGCGTCGTCCAGCTCGCCCGCGGCGTGGCAGGCACGGGCCTCGTGAACCGCCGGGGGGCGCAGGAGGCTCCCGACGTGGTCGGCGCGGAAGGGAGGATTCACCTTGGTCATCCCCAGAGCTGCTCCGACGCGATTGCGGCCCCGTCGGCCAGTGCCTTCAACTTCACCCAGCAGATGGTGGGGTGGACCGCGCCGTACCCGGCGAAGGAGCCGAACCCACAGTCGGTCCCCGCGATGACCCGCTCCTTGCCGATCACGTCGGCATATCGACGGATCCGCTCGGCCACCAGCTCGGGGTGCTCGACGATGTTCGAGGTCGAGTCGAGCACACCGGGGACGAGCACCTTGTCGTCGGGCAGCTCGACATCACGCCACACCGCCCACTCGTGGGCATGGCGAGCGTTCGCGCCCTCGACCAGCAGCGCCTTCGGCTTCGCCTTGACCAGTGTCGACGCCATCTTCGCGAGCGGGATGTCGTGAGTGTGCGGTCCGCCGTAGTTGCCCCAGCAGATGTGGAGGCGCATGTCCTCGGCCGGGATGTTCTCGACGGCATGGTTGAGGGCTTCGATGTGACGCTCGGCGTTGGCGACGAAGTCGTCGTCGGTCGCGTCGCGGTACAGGGTGTGACGACCGAAGGCGAGGTCGGGACAGTCGAGCTGGAGCGTCAGACCGGCGTCGACGATTGCTTCGTACTCGGGTCGCATGGCCTCGGCCAGAGCGGCCAGGTAGGCGTCCTGGCTGTCGTAGTACTCGTTCGGTTGGAACATTGCGATCAGCCCCGGCGAGGCCGACGTCATGAAGCCGTCGGTGGTGCCGCTGCCGGCCATCGCGACCTGGAGATGCGAGATGTCGCTGTGCAGCGAGGTGAGGTCGGCGGATTCGACCGGCCCGCGGCAGACGGAGCGGAGGTAGACCGGGGTTGCCCCCGCGGCGGTGAGCCTGTCGCGGAACTCGGGAAAGTCGTTGAGGTCCTCTGGTGTCTGGCGGGGCACGTCACCGACCTCGAAGCCGCTGAGTCGGTGACGGACATAGGTGCCGTAGCTGATCTTGCTCATCTCGCCGTCGTCGACGATGTCGATGCCCGCCTCGACCTGGCGTTGGACCGTGTCGGCGATGGCCGAGGCGATGACGGCGTCGAATGCCTGCTCGTCGACGGGATCGCCCTTGTCCCGGGCGAAGAGGAGGTCGACGGCATCGGAGGGCCGCGGCAGGCTGCCGACGTGGGTGGTGAGGATGCGATCGGTGCTGGTTCTCATTGGCAGTGGCCTCGGGTTGTACTGGCTCGTGACACTAGACGTCGACGACGAACTGGCAGGGGTCGTGATCAGACCCCGGCGAGTGACCCGGCGTCGACCCGCATGCCGATGCCGGAGAGGACGCGTCTCGCTGTCACGTGACGGTTGCGCTCATCGGGTCGACCGTCACCACCGTTCCCGTCGTGAAGCGGTCGAATGCGGTGCTGTCGCCGATGATCGCGGGGATGTCGAGCTCGCGTGCGATGACAGCGGCGTGGGAGACGAGGCCGCCGGTGGTGGTGACGAGGGCGCCGGCCTGGACGAGGACCGAGTTCCACGACGGGCTCGTGAACCGGGTGATCACGACGTCGCCGGGCTCGATCAGCGCCATCGCCGCGGCCGGGTCATCGACCACGACGGCACGCCCGGTGTGTTTGCGGGTGCCGATCCCG
>JAOTZB010000098.1 GCA_029861625.1 Acidimicrobiia bacterium | reverse complement strand
ATCCCCAGGACGAGCTCACCCAGATCTGAGTTGTCGACTCCGGCCCAGTCGGTGCCGGCGAGGGCCTCGAGGTCGGCCTCGAGCTCAGCGAGTCGCTCGTGCGCTGTCGATGTCGATGTCGATGTCACCGTGCCGACCACCACATTCATCTCCCTCGACCTCGGCTGCCGCGCCGAACGGCGGCAGCGTGGGGAAGTTCAGAACCTGGGGCAGCTGTTGGCTGCGAGCCGCTCGACCATCGAGGTGTCAACCCGTCGATACTCGGTTGATCGAACGTATGTTCGACCGTAGTCGACTCACCGGCCTGGGCGCAAGCCCCCGACCGCGTTTCATCAGGACCATGTTCTCTGACTGAAGTCTGAGAAATGACGGGAACGGAGATCGACGCGATCCGCAGCTTCAATCGCACGGTCACCGAGCGCATCGGCGCGCTCGACGACTGGTACCTGTCGCGGGATCGTCCGCTCGGAGCATCCCGGCTGCTGTGGGAGGTGGGGGCGGACGGCGCCGATGTTCGCACTCTTCGCTCCGGCCTCGGCCTCGACTCCGGCTACCTCAGCCGGCTGCTGAGATCACTCGAACGAGAAGGGCTCGTCGATGTCACACCGGCCCCCTCCGACAGGCGGGTGAGGCGGGTACGGCCGACGCGCGCCGGGCGGGCGGAACGGGCGCTGCTCGACCGTCGAAGCGATGATCTCGCTCGATCCCTGCTCGACTCGAGGCAACGTTCTCGACTGGTCGATGCCGCCAGGGTCGTCGAACACCTTCTCACCGCCGGGCTCGTCCACATCGACGTCGAGGACCCGTCGAGCGACGTGGCGCGATTCTGCATCGGCTCGTACTTCGCCGAGCTCGATCGCCGCTTCGACTCCGGGTTCGACCCGGAACAGAGCATCTCCGCTGACGCGGCCGAGCTCACCGAACCCGCAGGCATCCTGCTCGTTGCCCGCCTGCGGGACGAGCCGGTCGGATGCGGCGCGCTCAAGCTCCGCGGCACCGGACCGGCGGAGATCAAGCGGATGTGGGTCGCCGAATCAGCGCGAGGACTCGGGCTCGGTCGTCGACTCCTGCACGAACTGGAAGATCGAGCGTATGAACGGGGCGTGGCGATCCTCCGCTTGGAGACCAACCGGGCACTCACCGAGGCGATCGGTCTGTACCGGTCGGCCGGCTACGAGGAGGTCGAGGCCTTCAACGACGAGCCCTTCGCCCACCACTGGTTCGAGAAGCCTGCCCTCCGACATACTTGACTCCCCGAACATGAACTGAGGCCTCCTCGTGTTGCTCGCCGGCATCGACCACGTCGCCACCATCACCAACGACGGTGATCGACTGAAGCAGTTCTACGTCGACATCTTCGGAGCCACCGTCGAACGAGACGGCCCGGAGTTCCCGGGAGGACCGCGGATGATCGTCCTGAACATCGGACCCACCACCGAGCTGAACGTCTTCGAGATCGAGGACAATACGCAAGCCGAACGCCAGACTCCGATGTTCGGCCGGGGCCGCATCGACCACATCGGTCTCCACGCCGCCGACCTGACGACGTTCGGCGAGATCCGGGATCGGCTGATCTCGGCCGGCGCGACGGATGGCGTGGTCACCGAGTTCGGTCGAAAGCTGAGCTGTTTCTTCCGCGACCCCGACCAGATGGAGTGCGAGGTGCTCGTCGCCAACCCGGACGCCGACGACGACGATCTCCGCTTCGGTACTCCATCGCCCCGGTTCAGCCGCTAGAACACTCACATGGCCGAGGGATCCGCGAGCATCGTCATCAACCGCCCGGCGTCGGAAGTCTTCGACGCCATCACCGACATCACACGCATGGGCGAATGGAGTCCCGAGTGCACCGGAGGACGCTGGCTCGACCCCGCCACCGGACCGGCTGTCGGGGCGAAGTTCGAGGGTGACAACGCCGCCTGCCTCGGACCGCTCACGCTCAAGAGGTGGACGACCACATCCGAGATCACCGAGTGCACGCCCGACCGGGTCTTCGAGTTCGTCGCCGAAGGGCACACCACATGGCGCTACGAGCTCACCGAACGCGATGGCGCCACATCGGTGACCGAGTCGTTCGGCCACGAGCCCTACGTCGGCTGGCAGAAGTACGTGTACGGCATGCTCGGTCAGCGGGAGAAGGGCATGGTGAAGGGCATGAAGCAGACCCTCGCCCGGATGAAGACCACCCTCGAAACCTGATGGCATTCGGTCAGTCATCAGGTCCGCCGGCTTCGGCCCGGCAGGTGGCAGCGCTGCTCACCCTTCTGCAGAACGCCGGCCACGTCGACTTCCGCGACGCACGCGGCCCGATGGGATTCACCCAGCGCCAGGCCGGCGGCAAGTTCACCCGCGACGAGGCGACGGCCTTCATCGACCAGCTCGAAGAGGCCGAGCACGACGGAACCACACCGGTCGTGCCGAAGCCGTCTGCACGGCTCTCCACCGCCGAGCAGAAGATTCGCGGTCTGCCAACCGATCAGCTCGCCGCCGAGCTCCAACGCCGCGGCTGGATCGTGATCGAGCCGTAGTGGGGGATCCGGTCAGCGATCATGCCGGGGACCGCCCCCACGAGGTGGCGGCCCGGCCATGAGAGTCGGCGTGCTGTTGCTGCCGACCGATCCGTGGCCCGAGACGGTCGCGAGGGTCCAGCGGCTCGAGGCCCTCGGGTACTCCCACGTCTGGGTGTACGACCATCTGTCCTGGCAGCGCTACCAGGACCGGCCGTGGCACGCGACGCATCCGTGGCTGGCCGGTCTCACCCAACGGACGGAGTCGATCCGCCTCGGCACCATGGTCTCCAACCCCAACCTCCGCCATCCCCTGCTGCTGGCCAAGGACGCGATGACCATCGATCACCTGTCCGACGGTCGTCTGACCCTCGGTCTCGGGGCGGGCGGCACGGGCTTCGACGCATCGGTGCTCGGCCAGGATCCACTCGATCCGGCTCGGCGGGTCGACCGACTGGAGGAGCTCGCCCGGCTCCTCGACGGCCTCCTCCGCGGGTCCGTCACCGATCATCGGGGCGACTGGTACGAGATCAACGACGCACGAGTCCTGCCGGGATGCGTCCAGCAGCCTCGCCTGCCGCTCGCCGTTGCCGCCGGCGGAGCGCGCACGCTCCGCCTCGTCGCCGAGCTGGCCGACGCCTGGATCACCTACGGCGACACCTCGTATGGCGAGCTGTCCGAGGCTGGGACCGAGCGCGTCGTCCTGTCCCAGCGCGACAGCCTCGAGTCCCACTGCGAGGCGCTCGGACGAGACCCCGGGTCGCTCGACCGGATCTACCTGATCGGCAACACCGAGGCGAAGCCGTTGCGCAGCATCGAGGCCTTCACCGACTTCGCCGGCCGCTACGAGGAGCTGGGCTTCACCGACATCGTCTTCCACCATCCCCGCCCCGATGACCCGGTGTGGAACGAATCTCCCGAGATCGTCGAGACGATCGCGGCCGCGATGCTCCGCCCGCCGAAGCGCCCCGACTGCTGACAGTCCGACCGGTCCCGCAACGCAGTGACGACTTCGGCAGAATGGAGCGATGGAGCGAGACCTCACCTGGGACGCCATGTTCACGGTTGCGGCCCGAATGGACGATGACGCCCGGAGCGAGGGCATCGACATCGTGGCGGCTCGCGACCGCTCACTTCGCCGGTGGTCGGTGACCGAGGGTCTCCGGGCCGACGACGGCTCGACGGAGCTGTTCGAGCCCGTCCGCACCCGGCCGTTCATCGGTGGCACCTGGGAGGAGATCCAGCCCGTGAAGGATGCGGCCGCCAACATCGGCGCATTCCTGCGCAACCGTTCCGCACCCGGTCGCTGACGTCCGGTTCTCGCCGATTCCGAGCCGACCGAAATGACACCGTCCCTCCTGTTCGTCCACAGCCCGCTCGTCGGACCGTCCAGCCTTCGACGTCTGGCACAGGTCTGTCGCACGGCCGGACGGGCCGTTGCGCTGCCCGACCTCACGTCGGCGACCCGGGCGTCGCCCGTGCGCTGGGAGACCTTCATCGAGATCGCCGTCGCGGCCGGCGCCAGGCTCCACGGGCCGACAGCCGTCGTCGCTCATTCCGGTGCAGGTGCGTTCCTCCCCGCAATCGGTGCAGCGATCGACGACCTCGCGGCGCTTGTCTTCGTCGACGCCGTGATCCCACCCGACGATGGGCCGCACCGAACCAGCGATGCCATGGCCGACCTGCTCGATTCGAAGACCGTCGACGGGGTCCTGTTGCCGTGGCTCGAATGGTGGCCCGGCCACGTCGTCGAGCAGGTCCTGCCGGATCGCGTCGACCGCAGGACGCTCGCCGCCGACATGCCCCGGCTACCCCGCGGCCTGTACGACGAGGATGTGCCGGTCCCATCCGGTTGGACGGATTGGCCGTGTCGGTACCTGAAGCTGTCAGCCGCCTACGAGCAGGAGTACGCGACAGCCGAGGAACGCGGCTGGCCGTCGCTGTCGATCGACGGGGCTCACCTCAGCACCCACACCGAACCCGATGTCGTGCGAGCGGCCATCGACATGCTCCTCGAATGAGCCGGCACCGGGGCCGCACCGAGGTGGCCGAACGTCGTGCCTAGAGCGGTTCGAATCGCGCCGTGAAGTGCCGGAGCCACGGGGCCTGCTCGGTAATGCGGTAGCCACGGAGATGCTCGGCCCGCTCGGCCACGTCGACCACCACCTCCCCGACGTAGTCGATGTGGCTCTGCGTGTAGGTCCGTCTCGGCACGGCCAGGCGGACGAGGTCCATCGCCGCGGGTTCATCGGACTCGTTCGGCCGGGCCCGCCCGAACATGACCGTGCCGATCTCGACGCCGCGGACCCCACCGTCGAGGTACAGCTCGATGGCCAGCGCCTGCGCGGGGTACTCGTGGGGTGGGATGTGGGGAAGCATCGCCCTGGCATCGATGTAGACGGCGTGGCCACCGGCGGGCCGGACGATCGGCACACCGGCGGACATGACCTTCTCGGCCAGGTACTCGGTCGATCTGATCCGGTACCGGAGGTATTCCTCCTGCAGGACCTCGTGCAGCCCGACGGCGATGGCCTCGAGGTCGTAGCCGGCCAATCCGCCGTAGGTGGGGAACCCCTCGGTGAGTATCAGGATGTTCCGGCAGTCACGGGCCACCTCGGGGTCGTTAAGACCCAGGAACCCACCGATGTTCGCCAGACCGTCCTTCTTCGCCGACATGGTGCAACCATCGACGATGGCGAACATCTCCTGTGCGATCTCCTTCGGAGTCTTGTCGGCGTAGCCGTCCTCACGGATCTTGACGAACCATGCGTTCTCGGCGAACCGCGCGGCGTCGAGGTAGAAGGGCAGGCCGTGCTCGTCGCACACCGCCCTGACTGCACGCAGGTTCGCCATCGAGACCGGCTGACCGCCGCCCGAGTTGTTCGTGACCGTCATCATGACCAACGGGACCCGGTCGACGCCGACCTCGTCGATGGTGGCGCGCAGCGCATCGATGTCCATGTCTCCCTTGAACGGCAACACGACCTCGGGGTCGGTTCCCTCGGCCCGGACGAGGTCTCGCGCCTCGGCCCCCTGGAACTCGACATTCGCCCTCGTGGTGTCGAAGTGGGTGTTGTTCGGAACGACATCACCCTCGCTCACCAGGACCTGGAACAAGATGCGCTCGGCCGCGCGCCCCTGGTGGGTGGGGATGACCTCCGAGAAGCCGGTGATGTCGTTGACCGCTTCCTCGAAGCGACGGAACGACGTGCTGCCGGCGTAGGACTCGTCGCCGAGCATCATCCCGGCCCACTGCTGGGTCGACATCGCGCCGGTTCCCGAGTCGGTCAACAAGTCGATGATCACGTCCTCGGAATGCAGCCCGAAGACGTTGTATCCGGCATCGACCATGGCGTCCCGGCGACGTTCGGCACTCGGGAACTCGACCGTCTGCACGCTGTGGATCTTGAACGGTTCGATGATCGTGCGAAACGGCATGGCCCGAGTCTACGAAACCACCCCAGTAGTGTTCGCCCCGATGCGCGTCCATGTCGAGACGAGGGGTTCGGGGCGACCGGTGGTGTTCACCCATGGCATCGGAGCGACCCGACACACCTTCGACTCCGTCGCCGCCGACCTCTCGGCCGACCACACCGTGATCACCTGGGACCTCCCGGGCCATGGCGACAGCGAGGTCTTCGCCGACCGGGCCGCCTACGAACGCGACCGGGTGCTCGAGGACCTCGACGACATCGTCGCCGGCTGCCACGAGTCGCCGATCCTGGCCGGCCACTCCCTCGGCGGCTACCTCACGCTCGCATGGGCGGTCTCGCGACCCGGTCGGGCGGCGGCTCTGGCGATCATGGCCACTGGTCCCGGCTTTCGCGACGCCGAGAAACGACAAGCCTGGAACGATCGATCCGAACGCAACGCGCACCGCTTCGGCGTGGCGCCCCAGGCAGCCGAGATGAATCTGCAACACGACGCGTCGGTCATCGAGGGCCTGGCGGACATCGACCTGCCCGTGGCCCTGCTCGTCGGCGACGCCGACAATGCCCAGCTGATCGGCGGCATGCAGTACCTCGAGGCCAAGCTCGCGCACGCAACGCTCGACGTCGTCGCCGGCGGCGATCACGCCATGCACGAGGGCGAGCATGCCGCCACCGTCGCGGCGGCGATCCGGGGCCTCGACACGCGCATCGAGGCGACCTGACGCGACCGGTCGCCGGCGGGACCGTCGGCCGACGGACTCCGCCGATCACCCCTAGGGTTCGGCCATGGCTGAAACGAACCACCGCATCACACTGGCGCAACGTCCGGTCGGTGCCGTCACCGACAGCTGCTTTCGGGCCGACGACGTCGACATCCCCACGCCGGGACCGGGCGAGATGTTGGTCGAGGTCCGCTGGCTGTCGATCGACCCGACGATTCGAGGCTGGATGGCACACGACACCTACCTCCCCGCCATAGAGATCGGCGCGCCCATCCGCAGTGGCGGGCTCGGGACGGTGATCGAGTCGAACAACGACGACTACCCCGTCGGCTCGCTTCTGTTCGGCATGACCGGATGGCAGCAGTACGCCGTCATGGATGCGGCAAGCCAGGTCGTCCCCGACGGTGTGGAACCCGAGGCCGCGCTGAGCGTCTACGGCGTCACCGGCCTGACGGCCTATTTCGGGCTGCTCGATGTCGGCAGGCCGGTGGCCGGAGAAACGGTGCTTGTCTCGGGGGCGGCCGGCGCGACCGGTTCGGTCGTGGGCCAGATTGCCCGCATCAAGGGCTGTCGGGTGGTCGGCATCGCCGGGTCCGACGAGAAGTGCGCGTGGCTCACCGAGGAGCTCGGATTCGACGCCGCCATCAACTACCGGACCGACGATGTCGCCGTGGCCATGGCGGCCGCCTGCCCTGACGGCGTCGACGTGTTCTTCGACAACGTCGGCGGCGACATCCTCGAAGCCGCCATCGGCAACCTCGCGCTCCGGGGTCGCATCGTCTTGTGCGGTGCGATCGCGCAGTACAACGACGAGACACCTCGTCCCGGCCCCGCCAACCTCGCCACGTTGATCGCGAACCGCGGTCGCATGGAGGGGTTCATCATCCTGGACTACCTCGACCGGGCCGCCGAGGCCATGCTCGAGCTCGCCGGCTGGGTCATGGGCGGCGAGCTGACCTACCGGACCGACGTCATCGACGGGCTCGACAACGCGCCGGCCGCGCTCGAGCGACTGTTCACCGGCGCGAACCAGGGCAAGGTGATGGTGCGGCTCGAGACGAGCTGATCAGCTGTCGATCGCGATGAGGGCCACGGCCAGGATCGGCGCCAACATCGCGACCACCATGAAGATGACGATCGCCACTCTCAGACGCTGGCGACGACGGTCGTATCTCGACGGCGACATGGCTCCGACCCTATCGGGGCCGGGCGCGACCCTCACCGAAAGTGGTCAACCGGTGCATTACGATCGGTCGGATCGGGGCCGGGTGGAATTGTGCCGGTCGGCCGCGACCAGATCACCTCTTCACCGCCGACCCGGACCCGCATGCTGCACCTCCTCGACGAAAGCATCGAATCGTTCCTGCGGGCCCAGGTGCCCCTCGGATCCCAGGAGATCGACGTCTCGTTCGAGGCGCCCGACAAGGAGTGGGCGGCGCAGCTCAACCGGCCCACGGTGAACCTCTTCCTCTGGGACATCGCCCGTTCCACGTTGCGGGCCGAGTCGGGATTCGCGCGCCGCGAGGTCAACGGTCAGATGATGGAGACCTGGGCGCCGATCCCGGTCGAGTTCCGGTATCTCGTCACGGCGTGGACATCCGAGCACAGTGACGAGCATCAGCTCCTCGGCGCCCTGCTGCGAACCCTGCTCGGCGCGCGTGTGCTCCCCGCCGAGTACCTCACCGGCGAGCTCGTGATGTTCGGCGAACCCACGATGAGCACACCCAGTTCGGCCGACCGGGTCCAGACCGACCTCTGGAAGGCCCTCGACGGCCAGCTCAAGCCGGGCATCGAGATCACGCTCACGCTGCCGATCCCGGCCTCCGATCCACGCGAGCTGGCCGCGCCGACCGAGGAATTCGGGCTGTCGGTCGCCAACATGCGCGACCCGGGCGCCGGGTCGACCACTCGTCGGGTCGCCGGCGAGATCAAGCTTCCCGAAGCGGTCGGAGCCGTTGTCCGATCGCCACGAGGGGCAACCAAGGTCAACGATGCGGGCAACTTCTTGGTCCGGGCGAAGGTGGGCGACGAGATCGTCGTCGAGACCGACCCGCCCCGAACCGTGACGGTTCCCGAGAGCGGCGGCGTGCGGCTCACCTGACGTGCGCACCGAACTGCTCACCCCATTCATCGAGATCTCCCCGGGGCGCACGGCAACCATCTCCGTCGAGGTCTACAACACCGGGTCGGTCATCGACGGCGTTACTGCGCGCGCTGTCGGCATCGACCCGGCCTGGGTCGAGCTGCCGATCGAGATCATCTCGCTGTTCCCCGACACGTCGGAACGCATCGACCTCCAGCTGACGTTGCCCCGCACCTATCCAGCGGGCCGCCACACGATCGCCATCGAGATCCGGTCGACCATCGACGCCTCCGATGCCTCGATGGACCGGGTGGTCCTCGATGTCGCGCCGGCCGAAGAGGCCAGGCTCGAGGTCACACCACGCCGTGTGGTCGGCCGCAAGAAGACAACGCTCAGAGCCGCCGTCGAGAACCGGGGCAACCGCCAGATCGAGCTCGGGATCACCGCCGCCGACACGGTTCGGGCCCTCCAGGCAGACATCAGCCCGCCGGCGCTGGTCGTCGGGCCGGGCGAGACGAGCGTCGCGACGATAAAGCTCCAGGGTCGCCGTCCGTTCTTCGGCACACCGGCCACACGGCAGGTCATCGTGCAGGCGAACGGCGGCGAACACGCGCTCGAGCAGACGACCAGCTTCACGCAGAAGCCGGTCGTCGCCAGGGGCTTTCTCACCGTTTTGATCCTCGCGGGCATCGTCGCGCTGTGGGCGTTGATATTCACGTTCGTCATCCGGAACCTGCTCGACGAGTCCAACGAGCTGAAGGCGGTGCCCGAGTCGTTCGCTCCGGGTGCTGTCGACGTCGACGGAGACGGCGTCATCCAGAACACCGCTGCCGGCGTCGAGGAAGGACCGGGCGACAAATCCGAGATCGACCTCGCGTCGATCGCCGGCACCATCAAGGGCGCGCTCACGGCCGAGACGACCGGGGAAGGCGTGCCGCGACTCACGGTCGAGGCATACCGCAACACGCGCGAGGGCCCGCTGCTGGTCGCATCCGTCGCCAGCGACGACTCCGGCGCTTACGAGCTCGCCGGACTACTGCCCGGTATCTACCGGCTCCGATTCAGCGGGCCGGGGTTCGTCGAGAGCTGGTACCCCGCCGCGACGGGGATCGACTCGGCCGAAGCGCAGGACCTGCCACCCGTGGGCGAGCTCGACCTTCCGGCCGTCGTCGACGGCCAGCTCGGCGGATTCGAAGGCACGGTGATCGCCGACCAGGTCGAGGGTGGATCACCGCCGGTGGTCACCCTCACCGTGCGCGAGCCGACCCTCGACCAGACCTTCGAGACCGTCGCCTCACCCGACGGGCAGTTCTTCCTCACCGGGCTGCCCACCCCCGGCAACTACGAGATCACCTACACCTCGGCTGAGTTCCGCAGCCGTGCGGTCATCGAACCGCTCGGCGGCGGCGAGCTCAAGCTGTTGAACACGGTGAAGCTGTCGGCCGCGGAAGGATCGCTCGGCGGCACGGTCACCGACGGCACCGTCGCACTCGGCGGTGTCACGGTCGTCCTGACCCGCGGTGAGACCGTGCTCGAGACCACCACGCCGACATCGGGTGGCGGCATCGGCACCTACCTCTTCGGCGAGCTCGAGACCCCGGGCACCTACGTCATCACCTTCGAGCTCGAGGGGTTCACCACCGAGACCCAGGCGGTCGACCTCGCTCCGGGCCAGGCCCGCACAGGGTTCGACGCCGTGCTCGTCGGCGGCAACGGGCAGATCTCGGGCACGGCACGCGACGCGCAGGGAAACACGTTGGACGGCGTCACAGTCACGGTGTCCGGTGGCGGCTTCGTCGCCCAGGCGGCCACGCTGAGCGCAGGCGCGCCCGGGACCTACACGATCGCCGACATTCCGACACCCGGCACCTACACCGTCACGTTCAGCCTCCCCGAATTCAACACCGAGACCCGATCGGTCACGCTGGCGAGCGGCGGGCCCACCGCCGGCGTCGACGTCACGATGGCCAGATCGGTCGGCACGATCCAAGGGGTCGTCACCGTCGGCGGCGACCCCACGGGCGGCCTCAGCGTCGAGCTGAGCGACGGCCAGACCGTGCTGTCGACCACCACCGAATCCGACACCGGCACCTACCGCTTCAACAACCTCGCACCGGGCTCGTACACCGTCACCGTCGTCCCTGCGACGGGCGATCCGTTCGTCCGCCTCGTCGAGCTCGCCGCCGGCGAGACACAGACCGCCGACATCGGTCTCTGAGCATGCACGCTGAGGTCGCCCCGACCCTGTTGACCACCCAGCCGGGCCAGAAGGTGTCGTTCGAGGTCATCGTGCACAACGACACAACGGTCATCTCGGCGTACCGGGTCAGCATGCTCGGTGTCGACCCGTCGTGGGTCACCACCCAGCACGACGCGCTCTCGCTGTTCCCCGATCAGACCCGGTCGCTGACCGTGACGCTCGCAATCCCTCGCGACTACCCCTCCGGACGTCGCGATCTCGCGATCCAGGTGACATCGCTCAACGATCCGACCGAGTTCGCCCTCACACAACTGGCCCTCGAGGTCGAACCGGTCGTCGACATCGGATTCGAGCTCGAACCCGCGCTGGCCTCGGGTGGCAAACGAACCACGTTCAGCGTCGTCGTGTCCAACCGGGGCAACACGGCCGTCGAGGTCGAACCGACCATGGTCGACGACGAAGAGATCGCCACTGCCGACTTCGACCCTCCGATCGTCGCGCTCGCGCCGAGCGAGCAACAGATCATCGAGGCCTTGGTCACGGGCAAGCGTCCGTGGCTGGCCAGCCCCGCTGTCCGGGTCCTTCATTTCGGCCTCGACGGGCTCGAGCGACCCCCCGAGAAG
>JAOTZB010000097.1 GCA_029861625.1 Acidimicrobiia bacterium | reverse complement strand
CTCGCGCCCGTCACGTTCGCGGGGATCTCGGCATTCGTAGTGGCTGAGCTCTCCATGGATCACGGGTGGCCCTTTCCCTGGCCGGTGCTGGCCGGAGCACTCGCGGCGACGGCTGTTGGTCTGGTCGTCGCGCTTCCCGCGCTCCGTATCCGCGGGGTCAATCTCGCCATCATCACCCTCGCGTTCGCGGTGACCGCCGATCGTTTCCTCTTCGCCAACGAGAACATCAACAACGGCATCGACCAGGCGCGGGTGAACGGCCCGGACTGGATCGACCAGACCCGGGCGGTGCGCTACGAGCTGTTCGGGGTGATCACGGTGGGAGACGGCAAGCAGCCCAATCCAATGACAGCAATGTTCCTGCTCGCCGTTGTCGTGCTGGCCTGCTACGTGGTTGTCAACCTGCGCCGCTCCGCCACCGGTCGGCGGATGATGGCAGTCAGATCCAACGAACGGGCGGCCGCCGGCTCGGGTGTGAACGTGGGGGCGATCAAGGTGGTGGGGTTCGGCATGTCGGCCTTCATCGCCGGGGTCGGGGGAGCCGCCATCGCCTACCGCACGGGTGTCGCCACTCCTTCACGATTCTCCTACGAGCAGTCGCTCGCACTCTTTGCATTCGCCTACCTGGGCGGGATCACCAGAGTGTCCGGGGCAATCGTCGGCGGACTGCTCGTCACCGGTGGTGTGCTCCTGACCATTGGGGAGGAGCTGTTGGGCATACCCGATGAGTTCGGACTCCTCCTCGCCGGTCTTGGTGTCATCCTGACGACGATCCTCAACCCTGAGGGGATCGCGGCCACCATCGGCTCCCTGTTCGACCGCACCCTCGGTCGCACCGCCCACCTCGGTGGAGCTCCCACAAGCGGCACCTACACCGACGACTGCGGCGGCGTACCACGATGAGCGGTGACGTCCTGCTCGAGATCGAGCACCTCTCCGCCGGCTATTCCGGGGTTCCGGTGGTTCGAGACCTCGATCTCACCGTCGCCGCCGGGGAGATCGTGGCCCTGCTGGGTCCGAACGGAGCAGGCAAGACGACAACGCTGCTCGCCGTCTCCAAGATGATTCCGGTGCTGGCCGGTGACATTCGGGTCTTCGGGCGGAGCATCCGTGACCGGCGAAGCCATCAGCTGCCACGTGAGGGACTGGCCCACGTACTGGAGGATCGGTCGCTGTTCTTCCAGCTCACCGTGGCCGAGAACCTCCGACTGGGCTCGCCGTCGGGACGACCGGATCTCGAGCGAACGTTGGAGTACTTCCCGCAACTCCAGGCGTTGATGGATCGTCGAGCCGGACTTCTCTCCGGGGGCGAGCAGCAGATGCTCGCCATCGCCCGTGCGTTGATCGCCGAGCCGCAACTGTTGATGATCGACGAGATGAGCCTCGGACTTGCGCCGCTGATCGTCGAGCGCATGCTGCCGATCGTGCGCCGAATCGCCGACGAGACCGATGCTGGGGTACTCATCGTCGAACAGCACGTGCACCTTGCCCTCGAGATCGCCGACCGGGGATACGTCCTGTCCCACGGCGAAGTCGTGCACCAGGGAAGCGCAGCGGAGATCACGTCGGACTCTGCGATGCTGGAATCCGACTACCTGGGCAACCTCGGCGAAACGAGCTAGCGGTCGGGCCGTCAGTGCGAGTAGTCAGCCCTCCTGCATGATGATGGGGCTGATGTCGATGAGGTTGTCACCGGCGCGGACGTCATCCCACGACTCGTCGATGTAGCGATGAGCGCTGACGCGTGTCGAGCACACACCGGTGAACACTGGTGGGGCCCCGCAATCGAGAGGGCCGGCCTGGAGCATCGCCGGTCCCTCGAACCCGCGGATCTCGCTGTTCATCCGGTCGAACGTCCAGTCACCATCGACCGCGTTCAGATGGCGGACCATGCTCATGACGCCGGCAAAGGCGCCCGCCACGCCGGCGTTGGTGACCGCATCAGCCCGCCCCGCGTCTGCGAGAACGAGTCGATAGGTGTCGAGGCCGCTCTCGAGGCCCGTTCCGAAGAGGTTGTAGCCGAGGGGATTGGTGAAGTACCACCCATTGGGGAGAAGACCCGATTCACCGGCGTTGGCCGCGTGTTCCTGCATCCTCGGCCCCCAGCACGCGGCGGTCGTCGAGACCGGCGTCTCCAGCGGGTCGATCGCCAGATTCTGCAGTGCGTCGTAGGCGGCGATGCAGCCCTGCTCGAACAAGCCGATCAGGATGGCGTCGACGGACTCGGGGCCGATCGACTGGAGGGCCGACTCGATCTCGGGAGCGGTCGCCGTCGGCGGAACGAACACCGCAACGAGCTCGATTCCCGCGTCGCTCAACTCCGATTCCAGCAGCGAGATGGCGCCGCGGCCGGCCGCGTCATCGGTGACCACGAGGGCGGCTCGTTCCGGTTGGAGATCTTGGGCGACAAAGATCCCGCCACCCATGCCGGCGCCGAGCGCAGCCGAGGTGTAGGACACCGAGTCGCTGGTGGTGTAATCGGCCACCGCCAACGGCCCCAACGTGTACCCCGGCTTGATTCCCGAGATTGCGGAGTAGAACTCCTGATTGCCGGCGAGGAGCGAACCGGCCAATGCGAGCACGATGCTGTCGTCGTTGGCGAACTGGGCCCCGCAGGCGGCACCGTCCTCGGCGGTCACGGCCAGACAGAAAACGATCTCGATCGGACGACCGTCGACGCCGCCGAGCTCGTCGTTCGCGAACTGCGCGGCGAGCAACGCTCCGTCGTCGACCTCGGGGAAGAAGCTGGTGTTGTTGGCCAGTCCGATCTTGACCGTCTCGCCAGCGGCTTCGCCGCCCACACCGCCGGAGTACTCGAGAGCCCACCGGATAGCGTCGTCGGGGTCGACTGGGCCAGTCCCGGTGGTGGTCGGCGCACCACCAGCATCGCCGTCCGCGCTGTCGACGACGATGGCACGAGAGGACGACACCGCAACGGTGGTCGTCGGGGCTCCGTCATCGGGGTCGGTCTCGGCACAACTCGCGGCCACCAACGCAAGTGTCACGATCCCCACCAGGAGTCGGCGTCCAGTCGTTGCCATCGTTCCCTTTCGGAGGGGAAGGGCCAGTCCTCCGTCGATCGGCGACGGTATCGGACGTCTCGATCGGTTGCCCCGTTCGAGCATCATCCCCAAGGTGGCGGGCGCACCGATGTCGACCGCCGCCAGCTGGACCCGAGATGGGTGCCTCGTGACGGTAGGTTGACTCGATGGGATCGACTCGAGCGGAGAGCATACTCGGCCGGTTGGTCGCGGCCTACCGGCGTACCGGTGCCGCGACTCGGTTGGCGGGCGGCCGGCCCGCACCACCGTCTGCCGCATGGATCCAGCAGGCCTGAAGTAGGTCAGCCGACGCATCCACGGGTGCCTGCCTCGGTGATGCCGATACCGACCTCCGCACGCCCGTCCGGCCCCATGTGCGCGTCACTCCCGCTCCTCGGGGGAGGGGGGGGTGGCCTGGCCAATCTGGGTACGGACGGCGGAGGCGCAAGGCGGCGTGCGACCAGCGCACGGTGTAGCCAGCCATGTAGCCACACCGATGAACTCTGGCGCACACCCATGTGCTACTGCGGCTTGTCGGCCGCTAGACGACAGAGCCAGCGGACGGCGGTGGACATCACCGAACAGCCCTCCGCGAACTACGGATCAGAACGTTGGGGGTTCGAGTCCCTCCGAGCGCGCTGCGTGATGTGACGTCGGTTCGCCCCGCACACGGCAAACGCGTCGCATCGGCTGCAGCCGTGTGGCTGCCTGCGTCGGATTCGGTGCCGCCGGATCAGGAAGGCAACAGCGGCAGCGCTCCGGAGCGATCGGCGTCAACCGGCCCCGCCCGCTCGAACCGCCGTTTCCCTCGAGTGCGGGTCGTAGTCGAGCTCGCCGCCGTGGGTCACCTTGTCGAGCAGCTGCTCGCGCTCCTCGCCCTTGCGCGAGGGCGTGATGATCATCAGCAGGCTGGGCAGGACGAGCAACGACACGAGCAGCGAGAAGAAGATCATCACCGCGGTGAGCACGCCGAACGTGACGAACATCGGCATCGGTGCCAGCGCCATGATCAGGAATCCGGTCATCGACGTCACCGCCGAGATGGCGAGGGCACCGCCGGTGCCTTCGCCGGTGCGCCGCAGGGCCGGGAACCGGCTCGGTTCGTGCTCGAACTCCTCGATGAAGCGCATCGTGAAGTGGGTGGCGTAGTCGACGCCCACTCCGACCGCGATCGCCGCAATCGTGGCCGTGATGACGTTGATCTTGTAGCCGACGAGGAACATGAACCCGTACACCCACGCCACCACCAGCAGGATCGGCACCATCGAGATCAGCGCGTACCGCGTCGAGCGCTTGAGGATCGACGCCGTCCGCCGGCCGAAGTTGCGGAACACCAAGAAGAGCGCCACGAACACGAGGAGCGACGTCAACACGATCGCCACAGGTAGCGAGAGCAGCATCGCCTCGGTGAACGCATCGAGCGAGTCCTGGGTGAGGATGGCCCCGCCCGACACGAGCGCCGTCACGTCTTCGTCGGCGACCTGCGCCTCGAACGAGACGGCCGCCTCCTCCAGGGCATCTCTGGCTGGGAGGATGATCGCCTCGTCGGTGATGGTGGCGATGCTTACAGCGATGAGCGTTGCCTGCTCGCCGTCGCCCACGAACAGGAAGGTCTCGGTCTGGTCGGGGGTGAACACGTCGACGCCTGCGTCGTCGACCACGTTGTTCGACTCGACGTACTCGTAGATGGCGGCCACTTGCTCGGGAGTGTCGGCCAGCCCGTCGCCGTCGGCGTCGGTGATCTCGACGCCGGTCGAGGCCTCGATCGCCTCTCGCATCGGAGCAGAGGCCGTTGCGATGCGCACCACCGTGGCCGCATTGGGCCGGAACTCGACCGCACCGTCGAAGTCACGGACGAAGCCCGCGTCGGCGGCCTCGATCTGCGCCTCGGCCCCCTCGATCGCCGCCAGCGCGGCCGGTGACGTCAGATCACCCTCGACGAGCACGTAGTCGAGGTCACCCTGCTCGCCGTAGTACAGGATCGCCTTGTCGAAGCCTCTGATCAGGTCGGTGTCCTCGGAGAAGAACTCACGCACGTCGAACCCCTCCTCGACCCGCGAGGCTCCGACCAGGCCCAGCAGGGCGAGCAACGCCACCGCCGGCAGCGTGAACACTCGCCATCGGGCGAGGAAGTGGACGACGTCGCCCGCGGCCTTGAAGCCGTGACCGGCGCCCTTCACCTCGTCGGTCAGAGGTCGATCGCCAGCGGCGGCCTTGCGGTTGCGACGCCGCGTCATCAAGAACGGCACCACCAGGAACAGCAGCAGGAAGAGGGCGTACACAACCCATCCGACCGAGGGGAAGACGATGGCCAGCGTGACCGCGATTCCACCGATGAAGCTGGCGATCACGAAACCGACCTTCTGCGCCGCAATGCGGAGATGACTGAGGTCGGCCGGCCGCGGTCCGAGCTTCGTCTCGACCGACAGCAGGAGCTTGGGTGTGACCCAGCCGAGCACCAGGTAGCACAGCACGAGGCCGACGGCGCCGGCGATGCCGAACTCGATGATGGCCTCGATACCGGACACGCTGTTGGAGAGGAACGCGGCGGCCGACGAGGCGACGGCCAGCGTCAGCGCAGCGAACACCGCGGTCTGGCCCAGAGGGTAGGCCCGGTCGCGTGAATACCCGTTGACCTGCTCCTCTCGACAGCGACCGCTGCCGTGGATGAAGAAGTCGACGCCGAAGCTGATCAACGCGATCGGCACGATCATGATCAGCAGTGGCGAACCGGTCTTCAGCCCGATCAGCGCGTTGATGCCGTTGAACCCGATCATCACCACGCCCAGACCGGCCGCGACGAGCATCGCCGCCCAGTACGACCGCAGCAGCGCCCCGGCGATGATGAGGATGAACGCGATGGCGCCGAAGATGAACGGGGCAGCCTCGGCACCCTGTTCCTCACTCACCAACCCAGAATCGATGAACAGCCCGATCGCCGTCACCGATCCCTCGTCGCCCCGCAGCAGGACCTGGACGTCGCGCAGCCATCGCTCGGCGTCGAGATCTGACTCACCGTCGAAGCCCTCGAGCCTCTCGCCGTCGAAGGTGTCGATGTCGTACACGACGAATGTCTGGAAGGCGTCCGACTCCCAGACGACCACGTCGGCGCCGTCGATCGTCGTTGGCTCGCGGCTGGTCGAGGTGGTCGACAACAGGAACCGCAACGAGCTCGTCGGTGCGCCATCGGCGAGGAGCTCGGACAGCACCAGCTTGACGTCGGCCTCGGATGCCCCCTCGAGCCCGCCCGGCAACGCCTCGTCGACCGCATCCGCGATCGAGTACACGCCGACCATCGTCACGTCGAGGTCGCTGTCGAACACACTCGCCAGATGCTCCTGAGAGTCGGGGTCGCTGAGCACTGCGTCCTGGTTCTGCTTGAGCTCGAGCAACGCCGCCCTGGTCAGAACATCGCCGCCTCCCGGCGCGTCAACGATGAACGTGGCCGTGCGGATCGGCGTCGACGCGGAGAAGATCTCGTCCACCCGCTCGTCGGTGTCGTAGATCTCGCCGCTCGGGTCGAAGGACGGCTCGCTGTCATCGGCCACCACCGGCGTGAGCATCGCGAGGGCGACCACCACGAGCAGCACGACAGCCGCCAGCGGCCAGGCTCGACGGTTAATCCACTCGAAGACCCCGTACCCCCGTCTGGGCTCGCCCTCGCTCATCTGCACCTCCCGCAACTCGCGCATCCACCATCTCACACGCCGGCCCGGGCTGCGCCGGGCGTCGGCGGGTCGTGCGGCGCTGTGCCGCCCGTGCCACGCGGAGCAAGTGAGCCGCTGGCACCGGCGCCTGTCCCCGCGAAGACGCCGCTAGAGGACTGACGCTCGCATGATCCGAACTCGCGCCTCAGGCATCGGCCCGCAGCACGTAGCGCGAGCCCACGACGCTCGGTCCGTAGCGGCCCGGGGCGAACGCGTTCGCCAACGCTGCTTTCGCCCTCCAGCCGGTGCAGTGACCCGGCGCCACGATCCGGGGGCGAACGAGGGCAGACAGGTCCTCGACGGTGGCGCCGATCCTCGGCTCCATGGCGGCACCGGCCAAGTGGTAGCCGCCGAGCACGGTGTCGACCGGGACATCGGGCACCAACGCCATGGCCCCCAAGCAGGCGTTGACGATCCCGGCGTGCGAACACGCCGACAGCACCGTGACACCGCGACCACGCACGTGGGCAGCGATGAATCGCTCGTCGAGGATCAGCGGATCGGATTCGCCGCGATCACCGACGAACGTGTGGTGTCCGACCAGGCCGGTCTCGTAGGACGTGGTGCGCTCGATCAGCCCACTGCCCACGAACAGCTCGGCGACGCGATGGGCCTCGGCGTGGCGCTCGATCCGACCCCCCGCCCGTTCGATCTCCGCGAACGTCGGTTCCGGCGGCAGAAGCGCGAACGTGCCATTGGCCAGCTGCACACCGCGTTGATCGGGCCGGTCGGGGTGCAGGTCGACGACGGGCGGCGGGCGACCGGCGGCGGCGCGTGCGGCGGCGATCGCCTCGACCACCGCTGGGAACCCACCGGAGTGGTCGGCGTGCCAATGCGACAAGAACAGCACCTCGATGGAGGCGAGGTCGACACCGAGGCGCGTGGCGTTGTCGAGCCACACATCGGCGTAGGGGCCGACGTCGAACAACAGGCTTCTCGGTTCGGCACCGGCACGCCCGGTGACCAGCACCGACAGGCCGTGGCAGGCGACACACAGTTGGTCGAACACGCACACACCGGGGTGACCATCGTGGTGCCGACTCGGCGGCACCCGTTCGAGGAGCGAGACGACCTCGGGCAGCTGGGCAACGCCGACGTCCACGCTCGACAGGGTGTCGGTCTCGTTGTCGACGACCACGGTCAGCACCAGCTCGTCGAGCAGGGGAACTTCGAGATCGGGCATGGCCGAATCCTGTCACGCAGACCGACCGTCCGGCGGGCGAGGTGATGGGGGTCCCTCAGCCTCGACAGACGGGGCTCTACGGTGGATCACACTGGCGCACAGGGAGGCTTCGCGATGATCCGACTGCTGATCGGCACGGTCGTGCTGTTCTTCGTGTTCACGTTCCCGGCAACATGGCTCTTGATGTTGTTCCTCGGCAACATCGGCCTCAGCCAGGTCGGGTACATGGGCACGCTGCCACTGGGAATCCTCGTCTCGGTGCTTCTCGGCGGTGCGACCAACAACGTGTTCGTCGTCAGCGACTAGACCGTCATCGCGCCGGACCGGTCCTCAGTTGGCCGGAGTCGTGGATGACAGCTGCCAACTGCCTCGTTCGGTGTAGGTGATCGTGCCGACCGGCGAGTCCGAGTCGATGCGAATGTCGCGGGCGCCCTGCAGCGGCAGCCAGTCGCTGCGGCGCAGCCAAAGGTCGGTGCGCTCCTGGCCTGTCTGAGCGCCCGTCAGCTCGTGATCGAAACGAAGGTGGACGACCTCGTGGAGCTCTTCCTCGACATCGATCTGATCGAAGCCGACGACGGTGACCGTGCCGGCGCTGCGCGTGGTCCCCGACACCTGGTCGTTCGTTCCAATGCACGAGCGATCGATCTCGTCGCCCGCCGCCGCGGCCGCCGGCGCGAACGGGGCGGGCGGGTCGCATTCGAACGTCGACAGATTCGACACCTCACTGACCCCGAGGTCCCACTGCTGCCAGGTCCGGCCACCCATCTCGACCAGCCCATCGCCTCGGGGACACAGCGACCAGTCCTGCCAATGAGCTTCGTTGTAGTCGATCTTGAACGACCAGCAACCCTCGGCCTGGTGGGTGATCGAAGCTGGCATCGTGGCGCCATCGTCCTGGCTGGCGGGAGGGAAGGAGATCTCCTCCCGCCCCTCACCGTCGAGGACGTAGACGCCAGCGGGCGGCCGAGCCGATTCGGGTCCTGACACTGTCGCATCCGGCTCGCTCGTCGTGGCCTCGAACTCCTCGACCGCCTCCGGCACGGATTTGGGGGCGGGCTCGTCGCGTGCGAGGAACAACACGACCACCACCGCAGCACCGACGATGACCACACCGAGCAGGGCGACCAAGGGGATCCACCAACGGAATGAGTGCGAGGGATGGCCCATACCTCGCCATGCTCTCTCGTCGCGAGTGCGATCGGTGAGGTCCAAGGTCCCCCGAGCTGGGTGTCCCTCACCAACTCCTGACCGACCCCCGTCACCAGCCAGGACTGCGCGCCGTCACCACCGTCGTGGCCGTGGGCGCCACGACCGCCGTCCCTCGAAGGAAGGGCTGGATGGCGGCAGCGGTGGCGTCGAGGAAGGCGCGACGGACCTCGGATGGCGACGCGTCCAGCTGCGCGCCGACCGGCGCGGCACCGACCGTGGCTGCGAGCTGCTCGACACTGTGGAATCGAACCGACAGCGTGCGGGCAACGGCCTGTACGTCGATGAACCCGGCGCCCTCGGTGACCTCGGTCATCGCGGCCGGATCGGTCCATCCCCAGGGTCCACCCCGGTACGCGTCCGCGGCGTCGGCGCCGAGCGCCTCGGACAATCCCGCCGCGACCGCACGGAACGAAGGGCACTCGTCGATCGGGCGCCAGACCGAGAACCCCATACGGCCACCGCCGCGACACACACGCCGCATCTCGACCAGCGCCGCCCGTCGATCGGGGAAGAACTGCACGCCCTGTTGACAGGCCACGACATCGAAGCTCCCGGTCGGCAGCGCGATGTCGTCGGCCGGCCCCCGCAACCAGGCGACCGGCGCAGCACCGTCGACCAGTTCGATCCGTCGCGCCAGATCCAGCATCGTGTCGCTCGGGTCGACGCCGGTCACCGCACCGGTTGAGCCGATGCGCGTCGCGGCAACGGCCGCCAGCGTCCCTGGTCCGCACGCCACATCCAGGAGTCGCTGCCCGGGACCGACCATGAGAACGTCGAGGAGATCGCCGGCCCACGGCACGAACACAGTCGGCAGCAAGGTCTCGGCGTACACCGCGCTGGCGTCGCTCCCGAAGGAGGCACTCCAGGCCTCGGCGTCGCTCATCCTCGCCATCATCGCGCCGCGGTCAAGCGAGGGCTTCGAACACCGACCGCAGCGCACCAACCGGCTTCGGCTCGGCGTAGGTGGCCCAGAACGCGGCCTTGAGCTCGGGGTCGTCGAGCCGTTCCAGATCGAGACGCAGGCCGAGGCCCCGCTCGACCAGGTCGGCATCGAACGTCGCCGCGACGGCGATCATCGTGAGGTTGTCGGCCTGTCGCGCCACCCGATCGGCCTCGGTCGGGTACACGTCGGCCTTCCACAGCACACTCACCCGATAGGCATCGAGCGGGGCTCGGTGCACCATCTCGCCATGATCGGTGACGGCCCAGTCGCCGGTCGCGTCGCCCACCGGCGCCAGCTCGGCGCTCGGACTGACCAGTCGGGTGGCCTCACCGGCGGCGGCCATCGGCGCCACCTGGTGGAACATTCGGTGGTTGTCGCCGATGAGGGCTGTGTTGGCCATCGCCCCGACATGCTCGCGGGGAGCACGATCGGGGCCGTCGGCCCAGTAGCGCAGGCCGCCGCCCTCGACGTCGCTCAGCCACCAGATGGCCGTGGCCTGGGTGATCTCGTGACGCTCGAACAACCCCGACCACAGCATCGACCGCAGCAACCACATCGGCGTGTTGGTGCGATCACGGCCGTGGAAGCGCGGGTTGTCGGTGTGGGCCGGCCCGCCTTCGGCGATGGCCGCCATGAGGTTGACGTACACACTCTTGGGCTCGATCACCTCGGCGTCGTAGAACACCTTGGCCGCCTCGATGTAGGCCTCGTGCCGTAGGAACAGGTCCGACCCGTCGGCGGCGAAGTCGTCGTGCACCCAGTCGTTCTGGAACCACATCGGTCGGGTGCGGGCGTGGGGATCGGCCCCGGGGTTGTACCAGCCACCAAGGGGTGTGTACGGCGCCTGGGCTTCGAGCAACCGCACGGCGTCGTCGACATCGGCGAGCACATCGCGCAACAGCACGGGCGGATCGGCGCAGTCGACCACGGACGCGACGCTAGTGCAGCGATCCGCTCGCCTCTGGGGCCAGCCGCAGAATCCAGAGGGTTCCCGCCGGGATGTTCTGGCAAGGCCAGAACTCCAAGGAACGCGCAGCGTTCCCGGGTTCCCGTATGCTGCGCCCGGTCCGACACGGGGCACCGACAACGGGGAGCCACATGGCCGACTCGATCGTGATGACCGAACACGAGCGAGCGGCGTTCCTGCGCGACGTGCACACCGGGATCATCTCGATCCCCGACGGCGATCGGGGCCCGTTGGCGGTGCCCATCTGGTACCGGGTCGATGACGACGGCGACGTGGTGGTGCTCACACCGGCAACGTCACGCAAGGCCCGGCTGTGCGCTGTGGGCACCCGGGTGTCGCTCACGGCCCAGACCGAGGAGCTACCGCCCAAGTACGTGTCGGTCGAGGGCCCGGTCGTGAGCATCGAGCCGTCGGACGTCGATGAGCTCACCGTCATGGCGGCCCGCTACCTGGGCGACGAGATCGGTGCCGCCTACGTCGAGATGACCCGCGGCAGCGACGACGACGTCGACGAGGTGCAGATCCGCATGCGGCCCGAACGGTGGTTCTCGGGCGACTTCGCCAAACGCCAC